>CAMZFJ010000118.1 GCA_947306025.1 uncultured Fibrobacter sp. | reverse complement strand
ATTGTAAAAATTTATTTTGTGTATTATGAAGTCCATTTTTGAGTACCGGGATTACCACGTCTATTTGCAGGAATACTACGACGAACGCAAGCGTCTAGGTTCGTTCTCGTGGCGCGAGTTTTGCCGAAATGCCGGGTTTTCTTCGCCGAATTTCTTGAAGCTCGTTTGCATGGGGCAGAGCAAGCTCAGCAAAATTAAGGCTTGCCAAGTGGCAAAATCCATGGGACTCGTTGACTACGAAGAGCAATATTTTTACCAGCTTGTCGCTTACGGGAATGCCGAGAATAATGAATCCCAGCGTGCGGCGCTCCTCGAAATGCAGCGTATAGCATTGGAGCACGAGGTTCGCGTTGTCGATAAAGAGGCGTTCCAGTATTACGAATCTTGGAAATATCCGGTTATCCGTGAACTCGCCCCGCTCATGCCGGGGGCGACCCCTCGCGATATTGCCGAAGAATGCAAGGAATACGTTTCTGCAGAAGAAGTGAGTGATGTGCTCAGTTTCCTCGTGAAGGCCGGCTTCTTGAAAAAAGAAGACGAAAAAGTTTACTCGCAGACCGCGCAGACGGTTATCGGTTCCAAGGAATCTCTCCCCATTGCAATCCGTGCCATGCACAAAGAGATGGCGATTATGGCCGCTCGTGCCGTGGACCGCTATTCAGCAAGCGAACGCTTCTTTAACGGCATTACTCTTGGCGTAAATCAAGACGCTTATAAGAGAATTGTCGAAGAAATTAAGGCTTGTTGCAAAAAAGTAGTTGCAATTGCGAATGAATGTGGTAATTTTGATCAAGTGTGTAGAATTAATTTTCAATTTTTTCCCGTCACCAATAAAATCGTTGGGAAGAAACATGCTTAAAAAGTGTTTTTATTTAATTGGATTCGTATCGTGGCTTGCATTGGTTGCATGCTCTAGTGGAACTGTTGACCCAAACGCAAATCCGCTTGCGGTGGGTGGGGATAGTAGTTCTTCGGAGTGCAGCAGTTCTTCAGGTTGGATTAACCAACCAGAGATTAGTGTAAATCCGGAAAGCAGTTCGTCGGCTGCCGAGGAAGGATTGTCAAAATCTGTTAAAATAGCATTCGATACGAAGGTTACGGAAGTTGTAGCTATTGAAACTAAGAGTGGTGCTGCTTCTAAATCAGATGGAAAAATTCTTGTTTATGGTGAAGAAAAAGGAGCGGCGGCATCTTGCGCTGGAGATGCAAAATCGTATTCTACAAAGTTCAAGCTTGGACCGGGCAATCGTGTAGAACGAAGTATTGTGTTGAATAATTTCGGTGCTGAATGTGAAACTGTCTTTGAAAATTTCAAGAGCTTGTGCCTGATTAAAACAGCAGAGGACCCGTTTGTTGGATCATGCGATGATAAGGGAAATTTGGATGCTTATTGCGCTTACACAGAAGGAGATGCCGTTTTTGAATCGGTTTTGAGCGAATTCACCTTGGAATCGAAATCTGATTGCGGTGAGAGCGTTTCCTTAAATTCCTTTGGATTGTAAAACCCTTTTGTAGAATTGTCAAAACTATTTAATGAGGCGCCTTAGAGGGCGCCTTTTTTCAATCTATTTTCTAATCAGGGTTGGTGCTCTTTGCATCGTCATCCCCGCGCAGACGGGGATTTTTAAAAAAAGGTGGAAACAATGAAGTTAGGATGGTTTGGTAAACGTGTTCGCACAGCTCTCGCTTTGACGGGACTTGCTTGCGGCCTTGGATTTTCGCAGGATTTGCTGTACCCCGACATGTTCGCGTTGTCGGATGTGCAGCTTTTGGATGGCGTGCTTAAGGAACGCCAGGACTTGAACGTCGAAACGCTCCTCAGTTACGATGTGGACCGTTTGCTAGCTCCGTTTTACGAAGAAGCGGGAATGAAGCCGAAGGCGAGTAAGTTCCCGAACTGGGCTGGGCTCGATGGCCATGTGCTTGGGCATTACCTGAGCGCCTTGGCGATGCATTACGCAGACAACGATGACGTCCAGGTCAAGGAACGCCTCGAATACATCTTGAAGGAACTCAAGACAATTCAGGACCAGAATTCCAAGGATGCAAATTTTGTGGGGTACATTAGCGGTGTGCCGAATGGCAAATCGATGTGGCTCAAGATGAAAAATGGTGATGCGGGCGCGCAAAATGGTTATTGGGTGCCGTGGTACAATATCCACAAGCTTTATGCGGGTCTTCGCGATGCTTATGTTTATGCGGGTTACGAGAGCGCAAAGACGATGTTCTTGAAACTTTGCGATTGGGGTATCACGATTACGAATGGCCTTAACGATTCTAAGATGCAGCAGATGCTCGGCACGGAACACGGTGGCATGCCCGAAGTTTACGCTGATGCGTATAAACTCACGAATGATACGAAATATTTGAATGCCGCAAAGAAGTGGTCGCATCAGTGGCTATTGAATCCGATGGCGGCGGGCAACGATAACTTGACGAATGTCCATGCGAATACGCAGGTTCCGAAAGTTGTTGGCTTTGCTCGAATTGCTGAACTCTCGGGCGACCAGACTTTTGTGAAAGGCTCCGATTATTTCTGGAAAACGGTTGTGAACAAGCGCAGTATTGCGATTGGCGGTAATAGTATCTCGGAACATTTCCCGGCGCTTGACAATCACAAAAAGTATGTTGAAGAACGTGAAGGACCGGAATCTTGCAATACGTACAACATGCTCAAACTCACGGAACGTTTGTTCAACATGAAGCATGAGGCGAGCTACGCTGACTTCTATGAACGTGCGCTGTTCAACCACATCCTTTCGACGATCCACCCGGAACATGGCGGCTACGTGTACTTCACTCCGGCGCGTCCTCGCCATTACCGCGTGTATTCCAAGGTCAATGCAGGCATGTGGTGTTGCGTGGGTTCCGGCATGGAAAATCCGGCAAAGTACAACCAGTTTATTTATACGAAAGATGGCAATTCGCTATACGTGAACCTCTTTGCAGCATCCATGTTGAACTGGAAAGACAAGAACGTAAAAATCAAGCAAGAGACTGCCTTCCCGAAGGGCGAAAGTTCCAAGTTCACGATTACGGGCAGTGGCGAATTCGATATGCAAATCCGCCATCCGTACTGGGTCAAGGAAGATGCTTTCAAGGTTATCGTCAATGGCGATACCGTCGTGAAAAAGTCGACGCCGTCGAGCTATGTTTCTGCAGGAAAGTCCTGGAAGTCGGGCGATGTCGTCGAAGTGCTTTACCCGATGTACACGCATGTCGAAGATTTGCCGGGCGTGACCGATTACGTAGCGCTTTTGCACGGCCCGATTGTGCTTTCGGCAAAGACGGGAACGGCGAACTTGAACGGTCTTGTTGCAGATGATGGTCGCTGGAGTCATATCGCGTCCGGAGCGCTGGAAGCGCTCGATCAGGCGCCGATGCTCGCGAGCAAGAAAGAGGATATTCCCTCGAAGGTGGAACCCGTGAAGGGCGAGCCGATGCACTTCAAGGCGCCTTATCTTTTTGCGAAGCAAAAGGATGCGAACCTGCTTTTGCAGCCGTTCTACGAAGTGCACGATGCGCGTTACATGATGTATTGGATGGTGCTCACGGACCCCTCGATTCTTGACCGCTTGGAAAAAGAGCAAAAAGAAGCTTTGGCGCTTGACGAAAAGACCGTTGACAAAGTCGCTCCCGGCGAGCAACAGCCAGAAGTTGATCACAAGATGAAAACTGAAAATTCCACCTCGGGCACGCACCAGGGCGAATTCTACCGCGATGCCGGTAAATGCTCCGGCGGTGATGGCGGCCTCATCAGTTACGAATTCGAGACGAACAGCGAAGATTCCTTGAGCCTCATGGTGCGCTACTGGGGCAACGAAGGCTGCACTCGCACATTCGACATCACGATTGACGATGAAAAGCTCACGACCGAAACCATTTCTAACCGCTGGAAAAAAGACGAATTCGTGAACGTGACGTACCCCATTCCGGACAAAATGGTGAAGAATAAAAAAATCGTGCGCATTGCATTTACGGCAAGTTCCGGCATGGTGGGCGGCATCTATAGCGTGCGCCTCCTCCGCAACAAGCCGAAGCCGGAAACAGTAAACATCAAAACAGTTGCTGCCGCAAATCAGGGACTCCGCGTACGCGCCACATCGCAAACACTCCAAATCGAATCGTCACTCCCGCTTTCAAAAACGATGAGCGTAAAGATCTATTCGATGGACGGGCGCCTAAAACAATCACAAGTTCTCGCAGCCGGTGCAAACAACTTTAACGTTGATATCGCAGGCCTCAAGAATGGCAATTACATTGTTCGCCTATTCCAAGACGGCCTCCCTCGCGGCTACACACTCTTCAACAAAAACGGCTTGTAAATTAACACTCCTCGACACCTCCAAAAGTCCTCACAATTGTGGGGACTTTTGTTATTCCGACTCCGTAGAATTCTTTATGCACCGGACGGATACTGCATAATCTTTTTCCATTGCTTCAAAAATGACTTGACGATCTTTACTTGAAATACTGAAAACGTAGGCAGCATCATAAGAAGAAGTACATCCATAACCTAAACAAGCAACAAAAGACGCTGGCATCTGAGTCACGAAATATGTGAATCTGCCTACGGATTCGAGTGAGGTCCGTAATTTTTTGCCCTGTCCAAGGTATGCGTGATTTTCAGGATGTAGCATGTTGAAAAAACCAGCGGGTAATAGATTAAATCCGAAAACGTCAGAACCGTTGCCGTCATCAAGCCAACCGCTAGTTGATTTTAGATCTATGGCAAAATTATTTGCATAGGCGATTAAAGTCTTCCATTCATTGACGGATGGAATGTGCCATTTTTCAGGGCAAATTCCACGGGATTTGGAGTCTTCGTTAGGATCGTAAAAGCAATAGATGTTGTTTTCGCAATCCATAGCCGCGTCCCAAGCGTAAAGTCTTCCATATTTTGCACAACTGTCAGGTTCGTTGTTGTAGCAAAAACTTGCAGAATCCTCAAGGACAAGTCCATAATCCATAATTATTGGATCAGTGTATGCATAATTCAAATTCTCTGCCATCCACCATTGGTCGCCGATTTTCACGGTTTTGTAGACTTGACCGTCACGTTCGTCCGTCATTGTGCCGTAATCTGATACGATAAGAGGTTTTTCATCCTTGACACAACGAATGAAGTAAAAACTTTGTTTCTGTGCATCAAATTGATTGAAATTTTTTTCTATTACTCCTAGAGCCATTGCCTTACTGCTATCAGATTCTATTGAAGACCAAAAAAATCCATATTGTGAAAGTAACTCATACTTGATATTTTCATTTTCTCCATAAAGCCAGTAGTGATTTAACCATTCAATGTTTTTGGGAGATTCTTTGGCGAATTTGATGAAATTGTTTATATCGGATTCATTTGGAATGTGCCAGTTCTCTGGACAGGCTCCCCTTGTATAATTGTACGCATCGTTTTTGCACGAGCCTTGTAAACCGTCTCTCCAGATGCCACAACTGATTCCTGTTTGGCCATATACTGCGGCACTATCCATGGCTGTGGACCAAGAATAAAGTCTCCCATATTTTGCGCAACTATCGCGACTGTTGTTATAACATAAACTGGGCAATGTCAGCGCTAGAACCGAAGCCATTCTGTTATGATAATCAAAATTCAAGTTCTCTGCCATCCATGTCTGTTCGCCGATTTTGATGGTTTTATACACATGTCTATCTCGTTTGTCAATCAGTTCGCCGTAAGAATAAGGTTCCCAGCTAGAGGAACTTGCTTCGAAATTGCTGGAGGATGAAATGACGATTTCGGAAGACGACAATTCATTTATAAAAGAACTGGATGAATTGTCTGCTATTCTTTCTGCAGGAAAAACAGTGGGGTTTTCATCGCTGCAAGCGAATATAAGGATTGATATAACCCCTGAGAGTAGAATATTTTGGTGTTTTCTCATAACCGCCTCCAACTATAGTAAATATATACTGATTATTGACCAATTGGTGTCTGAATTAATCGTATTGATAAAGGTTTTATTCGGCCAAAAGCGTTATTAATTCCGCCAAAAGCTGTATTGTCGACGCTCTTATAGATAATATCAACTTGAGTTCCGCTATTGACTGCAAGCATAGCTAAAGAACTTGCTAATGTCAGAGACAGGGGACCCATTTTTTCTTGATTTTCTATCAAGAAAAACCAGGCTGTTGTATCTGGGGCTTCAGGATTGCTTTTGGGGGCGAACGAACTTGTAAGGAGATCGGTGCATGTTGAGTCGGCTCCTAAATGGAAAAACATGATATTGTCTTCACCAACTACGTTAAATCCTAGGTTGCAAAC
>CAMZFJ010000117.1 GCA_947306025.1 uncultured Fibrobacter sp. | reverse complement strand
CCGGCTGAATATGTGGCCGCGATTACAAAACTGCTGACTACTTCCGTGAAGTAGGTATGAGGTCTACCCAAAGGGCATAACTCTACTAAGGCAACAAGTTGCCAAGTATCGTTTAGGCACGATGTGCCTTTAAGGTCTGAGGTCGCCTTGCTACGCAAGGCTCTGAGGATATGCACAGAAAAAGACCACGATCCAATCGTGGTCTTTTTGCTTTTCTGCAATTCCAGTCTCTAGTCCTTTACACACCGGACCGAGAGTTTCCAATTTTTGTCTGATTTAGCCGGCACAAATGAATCATCCGTATATGCGGTTATCATGTCGATTGCCAAAGAATCGCCCTGTTCTACGGAAGTCCAAAATTCCGCCAAAATGCCCTCCAGACCGAAGACTGTATGGGCATTACCCGCAGGAAGAACCGTAAATCCGTATTTATCCAAGTTCACAACTGGAATAGTATCAACCCTAACAATTTCGTCACCCTTTCTTGCAGTCCGATACCGATTGCAAGGCTCCCAACCACTTGTGGATTTGAGGATTTTGCCAGCTTCATCTTTACCGCCCATAAGGTTTATCAACGTATTCCATTCCGTCGTATCCGGCAAGTGCCAGCCAGAAGGGCATGCAGTCTTCGCCGCCGCCCATGTGTAATGACGACCATACTCTTCGCATTTGCTTGATTTATTATCGAAGCAAAAACTGTTTTCCGTCTCGTAATTCAGGTTCTCGGCCATCCACCACTGCTCATTGATTTTTATGGTCTTGTACGTTTGACCATCACGAGAATCCTTGAAGGAGCTACGTTCGACACCCACATCCGAAGGGCCATACCCCTTAACGCAACGAACCGGGTATTTTTCACATGTAGGGCGAATCCACCAAGTCGTATGAGCATCTTTATCACCCCTAATCCACATGGTTATAGCTAGGTCGGTATAAAAATTGCTCGTCCAGAAATAAGTGTCATCCAAATCAGAAAGTTGCTGAGCCGAAAAGCCGAAAGCATCAACACCATTATGGCCATCTTTCCAGCCAGTCGTAGACTTTAGCATTTTACTCGCAACGTCAGTCCCTCCAATGGCTTCCATCAAAATCATGTATTCGCATTCACTCGGCAAATGCCAACCGTAAGGGCAAGCATGCATCGCAGCGGTTTGCTTATAACGGCCCTTTTTGTAACCTTCCATTTCGTAATTCAGGTCATCCACCATCCAAGTCTGTTCACCAATGACGACCGTCTTGTACTTTTTGCCGTCGCGAGGGTCGGTCATCGTGCCGTATTCGCACTTATCATCCTTTTCCGTTTTGCACTGCTTAGCGGGCTTTACGGAACTCAAAATACTCGGATCGGAACACCCCTCTTCACCCGCCAAGCCAAATATCGTTGGCGGTAAGCACTTTTCTTCGTCATCATCCCAATCGTCCGCAGACGAAGATTTTGCACTTGAAGAGGACTTCGCCGTGCTACTGCTAGATTTCGAGCTGTCCTTTTTACTGCTGCTGGACTTGACACTGCTAGACGATTCCGTGGCTTCGGAGTCGGCGTTGCTGCCGCTGTCGCCACCGCAGGATGTAAGAAGGAAAACAGACAAAACAAGAAGCGACAATAACTGTATGAATCCTCGCATTCGCGAGGATGACGTAAGAGAGCCTTCGACTTCACCATTCAGTCGAGAATGACTGCTTTGAATGCCACTTGTATTTTTCATTCAATCCTCCAAGGGATAATTAAAAACTTATTTTAGCAAGAAAAAATTCAACTTCGCCAAATTTGTTACATCCTCATAGCTCATCGCTGAATGCTCACTGCTAGTCTTGAACGCAGCGGACAGAATAGCTGAAATCCTTTGGGAGGTTTTCCATATACACTTCATCTGTTCTGTAATCGAAGCTTATGGCAAGTGCCTCTAATTCGCTAAACGCTGTAGAAGAAAAAATACGTGCCCATATATCATAGTCGGTGTCTCCGTACGCTTCAGTGGGTAAAACCGAGAACGAGTAGTCATCCGTTCCATTACCATCGCGATACCAACCACTTGTTGATTTCAGAACCTTGCCTCCCGTCAACTCGCCTCCGACTGCAGAGATTAAAGTTTGATATTCTTCATTTGTCGGCAAATGCCAGCCTTCAGGGCAAACACCACGAACTGGATATGTCGGCGAACATGTTTTTTCGTAGCCACAACCCTTGCCATTCAGACTCCATGTTCCCGCACTGTCCATAGCCACATTCCATGGGTAAAAGCGTCCTAGTTTCGCACACATGCTAGGATCATTATTAAAACAACGACTGCCTTCCGCATCAAAGTTCAAATTTTCAGCCATCCACCATTGCTTATCAATTTTCACAGTCTTATAAGTTTTCTTGTCACGGGAATCCGTTAACGAGCCATACTCACATTCATCTTTAGTTTCTGTTTTGCAAGCTTTTGCCGTTGGCACCGTAACCGAGGGTTTCCTAATCTCAGGTTCGGCATCTTTCACACAACGGACGGAATAGCCATAGTCTGAACCTTCATGGCCGAAAATCACACTATTGTTGCCACTATCAAAATACGCGCAATAAGCGTTTCTGGAGTCAAGGTCACTAGAACTCCAAAACCAAGCTTGATAGCCCACTTCGTAATAACGATTTTGAACGAGCCAGTCCCTGAAACCTGCAGGACGTACGGAAAAACCAAAGGCATCCGTCGCTTCGCCACTGTGGTTCCAACCACTACTCGTCTTGAGCGCTATGCCGGCAACTTTTTCACCACCCACCTCGTCAAACAAGGTTCTCCATTCCGTTGCGTCCGGCAGATGCCATCCCTCGGGACAAGCGTCCGCAGCTGCAGTCCATACATATAAGCGCCCAAACTTATCGCAATTATCTTCTGAATTATCATAGCAATAACAATAATCGTCTTTGTATTTCGCCTCTCTTTTGTAATTCAAGTTCTCAGCCATCCACCACTGGTTACCGATTTTCACAGTCTTGTAAGTTTGGCCATCGCGGTCATCTACCAGTTCGCCATACTCGCAATTATCTTTAGTTGAAGTTTTGCAGCCTTTGGGCACAGCCACAGAACTCCCCGATTTCGCAGATGAAGAAGACTTCGCACTTGACGACGATTCCGCCTTTTTGCTACTGCTAGACTTTGCAGAAGAAGCGGGTGCAGAGTCCATAACGCATCGAACCGACATCGCGTTATCCATGTACTCTCCACTAAGGATTGCGTCTGCCCAGACATTCTTAATCAACAAACTAAACGCATGATCGAGCAGAATTCCACCGTCACTAAGCCTAGTCGAAGTTTTTATATCCTCCGTAGATGTCCAAAAATACGCCAAGACTTTATCACCGATAAAATCGTAAGATTCAATATTTCCAGTGACAACGCCGCTTAAATTATCCTCTTTTCTGTAGCCTCCGGGGAGTGCGGCAAATCCGTAAGAGTCCGTGCCGACCGTTTCCTTTTTCTCGAATTTCCAGCCATCTACAGACTTGAGCTTTATCCCAGCGCTGTCTTCGCCAACTGTTTTTAACAATGTTTCGAATTCGGTCTTAGAAGGCAAGTGCCATCCATCGGGGCAAACCTCCGTTGCGACATCCCACTTATAAAGGCGACCGTATGTATTGCATAATCCCGGATGACTATTTTGCTTGGACGAAGGTTCTTCGCCATAGCAGTAGCTAAGGCTTGAATTATAATTCAAATTTTCCGCCATCCAGACTTGATCGCCGATTTTCACGGTCTTGTAAGTTTTGTTGTCGCGGGGGTCTTTCATGGTGTTGTTCTCGGCATCGTAGATTGCTTTGCCGTTATTCGACGTTGCGCTAGACGACTTTGCACTTGAAGAGGAATTTTTTGTCGAGGAACTAGACTTCGCCTTGCTGCTGCCCGAATTTTTCACAGAGCTGCTGGAATTTTTGACGGAACTGCTGGACACCGGTTCGTCCGGATCAGCATTACTGCCGTTGTCATCACCACATGCAGCGAGAAGGAATGCGGACACGACGCACATTGCAAAAAACTTTTTCATCCAATCCTCTCCAAGGAACAAACTAAGATATTTAGTTTAATGTAAGAAAAGAAAACAACTTCGTCAAGAAACTCATCCAGCCACCTAGACATTTAAGCAATTTCCATAAAAAATGCCCCCGAGCACAGCACGGGGGAAACACAAAAGATGCCGGAACACGCAAAAATTAGTTTGCCACAAGTGCGACAAATGCCGTAACAAGGCCACCAACAGCAACCCCAGCAACGATGATAAAAGCGACCATCATCCACTTGACGTATTTCGCCAAACGAACATGCAAAGCAGATTGATCTTTTGAAAAATGCTGGTAAGCGTTGAGTGCAGCCATCAAAGTAAAGCCGACATCATCAAGCCAACCAAAAATGGGAATCGCATCAGGAACCACATCAATGGGCGACAAGTCGTAAATGACAGCGGCCATCGCAATTACAACAGAAAGCGCCTTCCAAATAACCGGAGATTCGCCCTGTCCTTCCACCTTAACATCCCTTTTCGTTTGATGCAAATCGTTCACGTTGTGAACTTCGACATCATCATAAACTTTCTCTTGCGGCATCCAAGCAGTCCTCTATATAAACCAATTACAATTTTAATATATACAAAAAAGACTACCGAATTTTCGATAGTCTTAAAAATAATTGCGCCGATTAGCCTTTTCTAAAAAATCGGATAAGCGAGCAGAGCAAGGCTTTAAACAAGAACGTTGGATAATCAAGCAAGACAAGGCGCGAGCCCCCGTAGCGTACTATAATGTACGTGAGGGGGCGAGCAACGCCGTATTGCGCCGATTAGCGAACGTTCTTACCCGTGATAGAGTTTGCTCGTCTGATAATTCGGTTCCGATGTGAGGTTCACGCCCAAACGGCGGAACACACCAACGTCAACCTGCGAGAGGATTACGCTGGAGTGGACTTCGCAATGGCGGAGTTCCGGAAGCTTTTCGAGAGCGATCTTGGCGTTGTAATCGGTCAAGGCGCAAACGGAGAGCGCAACCAAAACTTCATCCATGTGGAGGCGCGGGTTCTTGTGACCGAGTTGCTTCGTCTTGAGGTTCTGAATCGGTTCAATCACCATCGGAGAGAGCAAGCGGACTTCGTCAGGAATCTTCGCGAGGTGCTTCAAAGCATCGAGCAACGCTGCAGAAGAGGCGCCCAACAACGAAGAGGTCTTGCCCGTAATAATCGTTCCATCGTTCAATTCGATAGCGACTGCCGGACCGTTCGTTTCTTCGGCCTTTGCCACGGCAGCGACTGCAACCTTGCGGTCCTTCGCACTGATGTGAGCCTGTTCCATCACAAGTTCAAGCTTGTAGACTTGATCCTTTTCGGCATTGCCCTTGCGGACTTGGCACAAAGTATTGTAATAGCGGCGGACGATTTCGGCATTGGCAGCTTCGCACACAGCAGCGTCATCAACAATGCAGTTGCCAGCCATGTTCACGCCCATGTCCGTCGGGCTCTTGTACGGAGATTCACCGAGGATGCGCGTAAAGAGAGCGTTCAGCACCGGGAAAATTTCGACGTCGCGATTGTAGTTAATCGTCGTCTGACCGTATGCTTCCAAGTGGAACGGGTCGATCATGTTCACGTCGTTCAAGTCGGCAGTTGCAGCTTCATAAGCAAGGTTCACCGGATGCTTGAGCGGAATGTTCCAAATCGGGAACGTTTCGAACTTGGCATAACCGGCCTTGACTCCGCGCTTGTTTTCGTGATAAATCTGGGAAAGGCAAACAGCCATCTTTCCACTTCCCGGACCCGGGGCAGTCACCACCACAAGTTCACGAGAGGTTTCAACAAATTCATTCTTACCATAACCGTCATCGCTCACGACAAGCGGAATGTTACTCGGGTAACCCGCAATCGGATAATGGCGATAGACCTTGAGGCCAAGGGATTCGAGCTTTTTCTGGTAAGCAACGGCGCTCGGCTGTTCTTGCCAGCGGGTCAGCACCACGCTGCTCACGTAAAGGCCATAGCCGCGGAAAGCGTCAATCAAGCGGAGAACATCCTGATCGTAAGTAATGCCGAGATCGCCACGAACCTTGTTCTTTTCGATGTCGCCTGCGTTAATCGCAATAATGACTTCGGCCTTGTCCTTAAGCTTTTCGAGCATGCGGATTTTGGAATCGGGAGCAAAGCCAGGCAAAACGCGGCTTGCGTGATGGTCATCGAATAATTTTCCACCAAATTCAAGATAGAGTTTTCCGCCAAATTTAGAGATACGTTCTTGAATTTTTTCAGATTGAGTTTTTAGATAAGCATCGTTATCAAAACCAACTTTAAACATAT
>CAMZFJ010000116.1 GCA_947306025.1 uncultured Fibrobacter sp. | reverse complement strand
TGTACTTGCCTTCCTTATAGTCGATGTTCATCAACTGGAAGTGATACTTGGCGCGTTGGTCGCTCTGCGGATAACGTTTGATAGCATCTTCATAGACAGCCTTTGCTGCCTTGTGCATACGAAGGTTTTCGAAGGACTTTGCCATGTAGAAAGCAGCTTGGTCCACCAAGTGGAATGACGGGTACTTCGTCTGGATTTCACCGAAGGCGTATGCTGCATCCAAGAACCGACGTTTCATGAAGAGAGACTTAGCTGAATGGTAGTCAACGAGCGGATCCCTTTCATAGATTCCTGCCAAGTCCTCATACATCCAGATGTTACTACCATATTCGAGAGACCATTCATCCTGCTGATACTTGTTCGGCGTGTAGCTGGACGCAGCAAACAAAGAAGTGCTGGCTACGGCAAGTCCAATTGCGCATGTCTTGATCAAACTAGTATGTAAGACCATTTTATCTAAAATTGAAAACTCTTCTAAAAAAATACTTCTTCAATATACTTCATTTTGTGTGGGAAACCCAATCGATTGGGCTTAGATTGCCTTGGCTTAGTCAAGGCAATCCATGTTTTTGCAAAATTACCGCTTCTTTACGGTCTTGATGGCGGGGCTGAGCTTCTGTTCGCCGGTGCCGAGGTAGCGGCCCTGCATGTTGTACACGCGGGCGTTGCCCTTTAGGAGCGGCAGGCTGGCGCGTTTTAAAATGGGGGTCGTTCCGCCCGAACTGTCTGCTGTTTCGGTGATGTTGAAATAGTCTATAGTGAGATAGCTGGTGTAACCCTTTCCCTTAGATCCTTCCACAAGCGCCATGACATCGGTTATCTTGCCCATCTTGAGTCCGAGTTCTTCCCACTTCTTGAAGTGGGCGGTAATGTCGATGTACCCGCTATCGCGCTTGGTGCGTCGAATGCTGAAATACTGTTTGAACGACATGTCGCCCTGGACTCTCGGTTCCTTGTTGGCGGTGTTCTGCCAGATGTCGTAGGTGTCGCCATCGACAGTGAATTCGCTCATCCTGGTTCCGAAGGCTGTTGTGTCGGCGTCTTCATAGAACCAGTAGTCTACGATGTAGAATTCAGTTTTCGGCTCGGTGGTGTTGCCCTGGATGCCGACCAGATAAAAGTCTGTGCCGAAGCCGCCGCCTTTTGTTTTGAACTTGTAGTCCGCCGCAAAGTTGCCATGCTGGTCGAAGGTTTTGGGCTCGTCAAACTTGGGCCCGAAACGCACGATAGCGTCCGCACCCTTGGAGTAAACTTTGTAGCCGCCATCATCGTAGCACGTCAAAGACGCTGTGTAGCCATCGCGCCAGACTTCGTAACTGTAGTTTGTACTGTCTATCGTACCTGAGGCGTAGTTCTCGTCTTGTTTGGGCCATGCGTTAGGACACCTTTCCGCATAGATAGATGTAGCCAAGCCCATGGTAAGGGCGATTCCTAAACCAAATATTTTCCTCTTCATGTTGTCAATATATATTTTTCGAATGTAAAACTTGAAGTTCCCGAAAAATTGAGGCGCGTTATTTTGTACATTGTGCCCAATAATGATGAATTTCAAGAAATCTATTAAGCAAAATTTAGACGAATTGAAACTCGCGGACCCGTTGATAAAGGTTGTTGTCGCCGCGATATTCCTTTCGTATCTGGCGTTTTGCCGTACATGTCATTTTAATCCCATTGCAGGGGGGCGTTTCCCTATAAACGAGCATGTGGTTGGGTACACATCTTCCAATTTTGGCAAAGGTGCCAAGCCTTGTTATTTAGGGAACAAAAGGCTATTTGTAGAAAGAGAAAATCAAGACGAAAATTTTATGCGCAATTTTTTTCTTGGTGGAAACAGATTTTATGTATGGCACCTTCAATATGAGGACGATGATGGGTCTATGAAACCCATTTTAACATACAAGTTTGAAGTTCGCGGTGGCATTGGGGCTGTTGTTCGAGGAACGGGCTTTGGTATTTATTATATCGATGCT
Source organism: uncultured Fibrobacter sp. (assembly GCA_947306025.1). The sequence goes on along the minus strand of CAMZFJ010000116.1, from coordinate 4,347 downwards.
GATTCCGTTGCTTTTGTTTACGAAGCCGAGCCTTATGACGGAATTACTATTGAACCAAGCCCTTATTCTGAAAAAATAATTGTCCAGAAGGGGAGCTACCGCGGTAAGTTGGCGAGAGAATGTGTTTGTTATGTGGGGTGGTCAAATTGATAAATAAGATTGTTGATAAATTTTTGACCTTGATAGCCTTGATTTCTACGGCATGTTTGGCGGGTCATGCTTTCCCCATACATTTTTTTGAGGATGGTTTTTCCCCAATGCCATTGTATGAGGTTGCGGTTTGTGTTCTTATAGTGCAAATAATTTTATTCTTGGCTTTGCTTGCTGCGTCGATTTTATTGCTGCTGGAACTTTTTTCGGTTAATATAAAACTGGTTCAGTATAAGGTTTGGATTGTCTTTGCTGGTGTTGGTGTTCTTCCTTTCGTTCCGCCTGCAGCAATGGGTGCGTTTATGTTGCCCTTTGTTGTGATTGCAAAAATCGGAAAATTGCTGGGATTTTGTTAAAGTTCTAATTTTGCTATTCAGCAATGCCAAATTTCAAGAAAAACATTACGCAAAATTAAATCCTAAATTCGAGTCCTTATCCTAATCCTTTATGCAACGGACGGGGAAAAATTGTTTTTTTCCTTTGTTGTCTGGTTCCATAAATTTTGCGGTAGAATCCGTGATGCTGATATATTTTTTGGAATCCAGCCAGAAGTATCCCGCTTCTTTTGTATACCATACTTGCGTGTCTTCGTAATCCATGGATAAGAGGGATAGGCCGAATTCGTCGGTCGCATTGGAAATCCCTGTTATGCGTGAAAATAGCTTCGGCAAATAGTCTCTTTGTTCGGTGGAGTCCATTTCGATCCATTTTATGACATCGGCTTCTTTGGGGAGGTGCCAACCTTCAGGACATACTTTGTGTATGATGGAGTCGGTGTAAAAACGCCCATGTTGACAGCTGATTTTCATGTTTCGATTGCAGGTGCTGTAATTCCTAAAAAGAGAATCGTTTTTTTCGGTGTAATTGATGTTTTCTGCCATCCAGACTTGATTCTCGTAAGTGATGGTTCTGTATGTCGTTCCGTCTCTTGGATCAATCATTGTGTCGTATTTGATGTCTTCATTGAAAAAGTATTCTTGAGGAACATCGCCAACGAGATTTTCCTTGGAAAAGTACCAATCGTTATTGTAACAGACATAAAGTTCTCCGGGAAAGGAATCACTCGGAAAACGGGTGTTGTTTATGACGCATTCCTTGTCGCGGAGTTCGTACTGCTTTGCAGTTGGGGTTTTCCATCCGAACAAGGTGCAAATGTAATCTTTGCCTCTATCTTCGCAAATGGTTTTATCCGAATTGCAATTGTACGTTCCGAATATGTAAAAGTTTGAAGAGGTGCAAATAGGGAGTTGCCCGCAAAGTCTCCATAAGTTTCCTATAACAGATCGATATTCTTGGTGTTTTTGCAAATCAATTGATTTTTGAACTGTATTTCTCTCGGTGAGTTTTTGCAACTTTTCAATTGGAAGGTTCTCGTAAGCCAGGCATTTATAGGTGTCATCAAAAGTATCGCCTTTGTTGAACCGTTCAATGAAATCGCTTCTAGTTTTAGAACTATCGTTATCTGGGGGAACCAATACAGAATATATAGTGCCGATTGTAGAAGCGTGTAATATTGTTGTTTGTAATAGCGAGTCTATAGAGAAAATAGAATACAATTTTAATTTTGTGTCGTTGAAAGCTTTCGCTGAATCAATACCTTGTTTTATAAGAGAATCCACCATGCCTGTCGTGAGTTGCTTGATGACGCATTCGGGATCTTCGTAGTTTTCATATGGCGGGTTGTCTTTTTTGCTGACGATGCAACTGATTGGCTCGGAAATTGCAACAGTGGAACTGCTTGATTTTGCGGTTTCGGGCTGCGAGCTGGAAGATTGCGCATTGGATGAAGTGGCGGAAGACGAAAGCTCGAAAGAAGATACCGGCGATGATTCGGAAGAAACGGGTGACTGCTCGGATGACGAAATGTAAATGTTTTGAGAAGATGATGAAATGGGGGTGCTCATGTCATCGCTGGACGGTGAATAAATCTCTGCTTGGAATGGCCCGCTACTGTTGTTTTCGCAGCTTGCAAAAAATACAGCAAAAGCAAGCGATGCTAATGAACCTATTGGAAAAAATTTTGTAAAAGTCATTAATCCCCCTTTGATGTACCTAATATACCAAATGAATGCGGAATTTGTTTGAATAAAAAGGTGGGGGTGAAATTTAGGGTTGTTCTATATGCAACACAGTGTAGTATATAGAATATTTTTGTGAACTATTTTATAAAAATCTTTGAAATTTTTAAAATTTCTGCAATTTTGTAGCATAAAATACTTGACTTTTCTAAAAATTGGTTTTATATTTTGGAGTATGAAGCCGATTGTTGAATATACCGATTTCCGCATGTTCATGCGAGACTTTTATGAAGATCGCAAACTGCGCTCTGCGTTTTCTTGGCGAGAGTTTTCCAAGAACGCCGGGTTCAGTTCGCCGTCGTACATGAAGGTCGTTTGCGATGGCAAAAGCAAGCTGAGCAAAATCGGTGTGGAACGCACGGGCATGGCTATGGGGCTTACGGGTTTCGAAATGGATTACTTCAGGGCGATGGTCAAGTTCGGCCAGGCCGAAAAGGAAGAAAAGAAAAAGGCTGCCTACGAAGAAATGCTCGCCATTGCGAAGGTCTATAAAGTCCGCACGCTCGAAGGGGATTTGTTCCAGTATTATGATACGTGGCGTAACTCGGTGATAAGGGAGCTTGCTCCGATTATGCCAGGTGCGACTCCGGGTGAAATGGCGAAAATGTGCTACCCGGAAGTTTCTGCGCAAGAAGTCCGCGATTCTCTTGATTTCCTCACGAAAGCGGGCCTGCTAAAGAAGGAGGCGGGCAATTTTGTGCAATCGGAAACGTCGGTGAAAGGCTCGACGGATGCAACGAGGCTTGCCTTGCGCGGAATGCACCGCCAAATGTCTAAACTTGCGACTCCCGCCTTGGAACTCCCGAAAGAAGAACGTAATTTTAGTGGCGTGACCATGGGACTTTCGCGCGAGTCGTTCGGCAAAATTGGGTGCGTGCTGGATGAATGCCGCCGTCAGATTATTGCTATTGCTGCTGAAGAAAAGAATATTGAACAGGTTTATAGGCTTAATTTGCAATTGTTCCCGTTGACCAAGAATGTTAAGGAGAACGAAAATGAAAAAGTATAGTTTGTCTGCGCTGATTGTTTTTGCGATGTTGCTTTGTGTGAGCCTTTTTGCCGGATGCTCCGATTCTACCGCTATGGGCACTTCCGAAGAAGGGAATGAATTTGCAGAAAAGGGTTCTTCGATTGCTACGGTTATTACGTCAAGTTCAAGCGGAGATTCTGATGAACTGCATATAAAATCAAGCAGTTCGCGTGCAGTTTCGAGTAGCTCCAGAAATCCGGGTACTTATGCGCCGGAAACCGGAAGCAGTTCTAGTGAAGATAAACTCGCCAATGAGGGCGCTGCTAAACCAAATTCCTTGAAGTATTATTTGAGCTTGCTTAATTTAAAATCGGATGCGTTTGACAATGCTGTTCTGTCTACAAAGCGTGATTACGATAAAGATAGTGATCAACATGGTGAAACTCAGGCTCCCAAAGTTTCGGAATTTGATGGCCCTTGGCCGCATAAAGTTGTAAAGCAGAATGTCGTTGCTTTGGAAAAGTTATTCCCGACGGCGGCTCAAGATTTTTCGGATATTATCACTGCGATAAAGAACGAAACTTTAGATAAAAAGTGCGGGCTTTATACGTTCAACGTTTATGGCGATGGAGTTTCGGCGGCCTTTGTTGTGGCAAATATCGCTAAGGATACGATTAAGGTTTTGGATGTTCCGGCTGGCAAATGCAATTCTATATCTACAAATGAAATGTCCAGATTCCTTTTCTACTACTGTGGCGAACTTGATAGCTATCCTGAAATTGTACATGTTCCTGTAGAAAATAGTTTGTCTGCTAAATGTTCTGCAATTAAGAGCGAGGACGAATGGGTGAAGGAAAATAAGAATTAGGATTTAAAATTTCGAATTTCGAAAAAATGATTTAAAAAATGTTTCCCTGAAACAAGGCTGAATAGCCGTCGTGATAGGGCCTATGAAACTCTTTGCGCATGTAAAGAGCTTAGGGAGAATTTATTTATAAAGGAGAAAAATATGAATAAGAAAATAACTAAAATGTTGTGCGGCTTTGCCGTTACGTCGCTTACCGCTTTTGCAGTCGTAGCCTGTGATAACGAAGCTCTCAGCGGTCCCGACTTCAACAGCACCAATTCTTCGTTGGCTGAAAGTTCTTC
>CAMZFJ010000115.1 GCA_947306025.1 uncultured Fibrobacter sp. | reverse complement strand
TCAGGGCGCACGAGCAGGTAATGTACGTAGGCATTCATGATGCCGTCATCCATAGCGCAAATCATGCCGACGAGTTTATTGCCGTCCCAGGCGGAGATGACAGTCTTGAAGTTCTTCATTGCAACGACAAGCTTGTCAGGGAAATGTCCCGAGGACCATTCGACAGAGAGGAATAGGTCCTTTAATTCTTGCTCTGAAAAATCGTGTATTTCTTTGTATTCAACACCCATCTTATTTCGTTCCAAAAATGCGATCGCCCGCATCACCGAGACCTGGGCAAATATAGGCAGCATCGTTCAAACAACGGTCCAAATGTCCTATGTAAATTTGAACATCCGGATGTGCCTCGTGAAGCTTTTTCAAGCCTTCAGGAGCGGCAATAATGCACATGAATTTTATTTTCTTACCACCATGTTTTTTTATCATCGAGATAGCATCAGCGGCAGAACCACCCGTAGCAAGCATGGGATCCACCACCACAATCAATCGTTCGTCAATCGGGTCTGGAAGTTTGCAATAATATTCTACAGGCGCATGAGAAGCCGCATCGCGATAAAGTCCGATATGCCCCACTTTTGCCGAAGGAACCAACGCCTGCACCCCCGCCACCATGCCAAGCCCCGCTCGCAAAATCGGGACCAAAGCAAGTTTTCGCCCTGCAAGTACCGGCGTTGTACATTTTTCGATAGGCGTCTCGATTTCCTTGTCTTTCAACGGAAGGTCCGCCAAGGCTTCGAATCCTTCGAGCATGGCAATTTCTTCAACAAGGCGACGGAATTCATTTGTACCCGTTTCCTTATTGCGCAAATGCGAAATCTTGTGCTGGATTAGCGGGTGCTTGAAAATAGTCACGTTTTCCATATTTTCAAATTCGTTCATGGGAACCTACTCCTTCTTTGCTCAGTTTCACATTCACGATATTATTTCCGGCGATAAATGTTCGCGAGAATCGCACCAGAAATGTTATGCCATACGGAGAAGATGGCGCCGGGGACAGTCGCCATCGCAAGCGACGAGAACGCGGTCGCCGCAAGGCTCGTGGCGAGTCCAGAATTCTGCATGCCAATTTCAATAGAGAGCGCCTTTGTCTTTGGCGTAGAGAATTTCAGCAACTTGCCGAGTCCAAAACCGCAACCGTAACCGAGCAGGTTATGAAGAATCACCACAGCGAAAACGATCGCACCAGTCGAGAGAATTTTTGCGGCGTTATGCGAGACAACGGCAGCGACAATCATTGCAATCGCGATTACAGACACGAGCGGCAAAACCTTCACGGCCTTTGCCGTCCACTTGCCAAAAAACTTGTTGATAACGAATCCTAGTGCAATCGGCACAATCACGACTTTCACGATAGAAAGGAACATCGCCATCACGTCCACGTTCACGGTCGTGCGCAAAAGCAAATACGTAATCGCAGGAGTCAGCACAGGAGCGAGCAACGTGTTCACGCTCGTCATGCCCACAGAAAGCGCCACGTCGCCTTTCGAAAGATACGTAATAACGTTACTCGAAGTGCCACCCGGGCAAGTTCCCACAAGCACCACGCCCGCCATCAACGCGGCATCAAGCCCGAAAATCTTGGAAAGCAAAAAAGCAAGCGCGGGCATCACGATAAACTGCGCCGCACAACCGATGGTAATTTCTTTCGGGCGTGCAAACACGAGCGCAAAATCGCTAAGCTTGAGCGTGAGTCCCATGCCAAACATCACGACCATCAAGAGGTAATTCACCCACGAGAGCTCAATCCAGAGCGTCGATTTCGGGACGAACAGCGAAAGTGCCGCAATCACGAGCACGACAACCGCCATCCACTTGCCAACGAATTCACTAATCTTTTCAAGAATGCGCATTTTAGTCTCCTAATGATAGCTCCACGTACTGATTGCTTTTATATTCAATTCAGAATCAAGCAGTGCATACCCATCTAGATTATAGCCACTTACATACAAAACGTAAACGGTATCTTTTGTTTTCTTCGTCGAAACGACATAGCGATTAAACAAAGTTAATCCATCACCAAACCAATCTCTCCTCGTAAATGGCTCTTGCAATGAATATACTCGGTTATTTTTTATCGCCATAAATTCATTCTTATCCTCCCTGACATCGCAAGCAGAATCACCATAAAGATCCGCTTCATAGAAGGACACTCCATCTTGATAGCTTTTCTGTGCTTTGACAATCACATCGGTCGGCAATGCATCTCTTTCTTGAATCTGTAATCCCGTTTTCTCATCACATATGCTAACTGTCTTTTTGTTTTTTAAATACTCTTTTACAAGTTTATCCTTAACTTCTGTTTTAATGGAATCGTCAGTTGCTATTGGCGGGATTACATCAATTTGAGTTCCTGACGGCACCGCAACCAACGGGGGCAAAAGGAAATTGACCCAAGTTCCACGTTTGGTTCCCAGCGAATCTATTTTCATAGTAGCATTCGAAGGATGCTTGTATGCAGCAAGGCCTAAACGCAAATTCAATGTAGCTATGCCATTTTTGAGCGAACCTATTTTAAAGTACTTGCCATCAGCATCTACAATTTGCCAAGGCTTTTTCATAATTCTGCTAGTAACTTTCTTCGATTCTGCAAGCGTCACGTTGGAAGTATCTTCCGTAAAGAAATAAGACGGGCCCCACCCCGCATTGGTCCTTACGAAAGCCAAACGGATATAATCGCCATCAAGATCAAACGTCTTTTTATCTTCGACAAAGCCGAGCGCCGTAATTTCCTGGGCAACAGCACAAAAAGGAAACAGCAAAATGCCGAACAACCACAACATCGCATTAAAATTTTTCACCATTCCGCCGTTTCTCATAATCACTAGGGGTTATATTCCGTTCAAACGTTTTTAAACCTTGTATCCGTACTTTCTCAATTTTTCGACATACTGCGGGTCGCTCAGGCGGAACTTGGATTCAGCCATGTACTTGTCGTCGTCCTTGTTCTGGAATCCGAGCTTGATACGCAGAGCATTGATTCCACAGGCAATGGCTCCCAGGGCGCTCGCCACTCCCGCGATAACAATCTTCATAGAGTAATGTCCACCGTTGTACTGGAAATAAGTCAGCACGCCGCAGACAAGGGCAAGCGCCAAAAGGAAAAGGGTTCCCTTCACATAGAGTTTCGCATTGTTGCTGCGCGGGTCGAATCCGTCTATCGCCACTTCGCGGAATCGTCGGTCCAAATATTCGCTGTGGCAAGCCTTGCACTCGCGAATCGGACTGCCGTACATCCAAGTGTTGCAGGATTCACGATTTTTTGTTTTACATTCAGGACATACCCATTCAGCGTAACTTACTTGCATAACTTTCTCCTTTTGTCCATAAAAAGATAGTTCTTTTTATAAAAAAGACCCCGGCGTGGTTCGGTAGACTCACCAACCTTACGCCGGGGTGACAAATTAAAATAATCGAGAAGGCATGCTTACTTCGAGCCTGCGCGCATTTTTCTTAGCATCGAGCTCTATCACATTTGCTTTATGCAAATTTTTCGTTGCATCGTGCGCATTTTCATTTGCGTAGCGCAGCCACACATTTACTTCACCGGTACAATTCTTCCGTAGTAAGCGCCGCGGGCGGCCTTTTCACTATTGACTTTGCAACCCTTGAGGTTATAGTCGCGCTGCATCTTGTACTCGCCATTCCGCGGAATCACATTGCGAATTGCTTCAATAGAATCCTTGGGTGGTTCGGCAGCCTTGACAAACGTAATCTTGTAAAGTTCACAATCTTCAAATGCGTCAATAGTATCGCCTTCGCTATAAGTTACACCATTGTATTCGCCAGCAGGTTCCGTTTTTTCCTTGATATTTTTCGGCTTCGGTTTCCAAATCTTGAAGTTTCCTGTCAAGTGTAGCATGGCCAGGTAATGCACCAGACCGTCATAATAGCGATCACTGCCCACAATGGGCTTTGCATCCCAAGCCTTCTGCAAGACCTTCTTGACCAAATCCTTGTAACTATCTTCGCCAAGCAAAGCATAAGTCGCTACAGCGTTTGCACCAGCTTGCCCAATCGTAAAAGCGCCCGTCGGATCGGAGCCGTCCCATTCAAAATGGCCATGTCTGTAATTATCCTTTTCGAAGAAATCGGTGATGAGTTTTGCAATTTTCGTCTGGCGTTCCGCATCCGCGCCGAACAAGTAATAATCCATGCCGTAATTCATGGGGCAGCGAATCGCATCGAAAGAATATCTCTTTGAATTGTCGCTAAAAGCATAATGCGGAGTCCCGTCAAAGTTGCTGTAATCGGTGCACAAACCCGATATAGAGTTCGCCGATTTATAGATGTGCTCTCGTGTAGCCTTAGCAGCCTTCAGCCATTTATCCTTATTGGTGTCAGACCAGCGACTGAACAAATCGACGAAAGCAGGCAAGCTGTAAGAGGCGTCGCCCCAAGTGTTGTTGCCATCTGTCGGTTGGAAGGTCGCAATGTAAGACTGTTCGCTATACAGGGAGCCTCCGTTACCTTTCCAACAGGCTTTCAGAATAGTCTGCGCATCTTTCATGTATTCCGCATCATCCCAACGGTTAGCCGCAAACAAGAGCGACATCATAAAATAAATTTCGCCATCGGGCGCGTTGCCCTGGTCACGCGTAGAACCATCGCGGTTCGCCTGCCAAGAGAAATAGCCGTTGCCACCACGGGCGGGGTTGTGCCACAAGTGCGTTTTCGCCCAATTCCAAAGTTTATCGAAATGCTCTCTGTGGTTTGTTTGCACGGCAATCATCATGCCGTAGCTCATGCCTTCGGAACGAATATCGTTGTTGTTGATGTCGACAATGTATCCGCCGTCGCGATCTTCATAATACACGGTCTTATCGCTTTGGCCGCCGAAGTAGTGGTCCCATAACTGGTCCAACTTCTTTTGTATGTCTTCATCGGTCTTGCCCAAGATTGTCTTGAATGGGCTTGTGTAATCGACTGTATAATAGGCACCCTTGTAGTTCGTTTCGTCGCAGTCCGGGCCATAGTAGGCACCTTCTTCGTCGAAGAACTTAGTTGGGGTTGCAGAACACACGAATGCACTCAGACCGAAAACGGTCATGAATGAAATTAGCTTTGAACTCCTCATAGTACTCCTCTTTGTAAAAAAAAAGATATAGGCAACACACCCCAAAAGGACCAATGCAAAGTTTTTTTTGTTGTATAGATTTAAACGCCTAAATTCGGCCAAAAATGCAATTTTTTGACGTTTTATATTTCAATTGTTTCTTCGTCGCTTTTGATAAACGCACCGAGGCGTTCTATAGTGCGGTCAAAATCGTATTTAATGGAACATTCCCAAACCGTTGCCACGCGAAAGCCTTGTAACGAAAGTTCCCAATTCGTCTTGATATCGCGTACAACATTATTGTCAAATTTTGTATTCCAAAATTCAGGATTGCTCTTGGGACGGCTCGTAAATTTGCAGCCATGCTGATGCCAAAAGCAACCGTTCACAAACACCACCACGCCATATTTGAGTATAAATAAATCCGGCGAACCCGGCAAATCACGGCGATGCAACTTGTAGCGAAAACCGGCCTTGAAAAGCGCCCGACGCACCAACATTTCCGGCTTTGTATCTTCGGAATGAACCGCCTGCATCATCTGCGAGCGATTCATTGGAACATGTTTAGAGCGACGGCGTTTCATTTTACATTGGTCACGGTTCGCGACCGAGAACCGCTTTAGCGAGCTGGTCTGCGCAAGATGTCGGCTTGCCTCCGCAAGTGTTGCCAAGCAATTTTGCGGCAATGTCTTCGGCAGTCATGCCTTCGCAAAGTTTTGCAATGGCCTTGAGGTTTCCGTTGCAGCCACCCGTAAAACGGATATTGCGGATTTTGTCGCCATCGCGCGTAAATTGAATCGTCGTGGCGCACGTGCCCTTAGTCTTGAAAATTTCTTCCATATGATATCCTGCTTGACAATCGTTAAACACACCATGAATATAGATTATTTACAATTTTCATAAAGAGCCCATCACCTCTATTTCATAAAAACGAGTATATTAATAAAGTGAACAACATACTCCAATTAATTTCAAAACACAGAAGTGCCATAATGGGCTTTGCCATATTATGGATTATGCTGTTTCATTTGCGCGTCCCCACAGATTTAACCGTCATTGATTTTATCAGGTCCGTTGGTTATGGCGGCGTGGATATCTTTTTATTTTTATCCGGTTTCGGTCTGTACTATTCCCTATCTAGAAAAAATTTTGATTTAAAGAAATATTACAAGAGCCGATTTTTCCGAATCGTTCCAGAATTTTGGCTTGTGATTGGCATTGTCTTTTTAGCGCAAATGGATTTTAGCGCTAGAGCATTTTACTCATTGATATGCAAAGC
>CAMZFJ010000114.1 GCA_947306025.1 uncultured Fibrobacter sp. | reverse complement strand
GCCTTGATGAGGTCGGTCGCCTTCGCGAGTTGCGCCTTTACATATTCCTTGTCTTGCTTGGAAGCTGCCGGATCCGTTAAGATAGCCTTATACGTTTGATTGATGCGCAGCGACTTCTGCATTTTCGTCTTGAAGCAGACAACTTCATAATGGCCCTTCTTTTCGACAACTTTCAAGTCCGCATTAATAATATGCGAATAGGAATGCGAAAGTTGGAAGCCCGGGTGCGGGCGTAATCGCGAGAGACTCGCGATTGCAGTCTTGACCTCATCGGCGGAGACGTTGAGGGCCTTTGCAATTTTGGCATAACGGAGCTGCAAAAGATTCTCGTATTCCTCTTCGAGAATGCGAATAGCAAGGCTCGGGAAATTCGGAATCGCGTACGCCTGGATCAAGAAACATTCGCGCTGGTCGCGGGCGCCAATGCCGCTCGGCTTGAACGACTGCAAAACGTGAACGGCTTCGCGCACCGGGAGGCTAGCCTCTTCAAGCACAAGTTCTCCACGAAGCACACGCTCGATTTCGTCGATGTACTTGTCATCGGACTTTACAATCATGGCTTCGGATGCGCTGTCGCGATTGGTATCGCACAGGAAGCCGTCATCGTTAATCGAGTTGATCAAATAGCGAACAAGTTTGCGGAAATGTTCTTCGGTCACACCGCATTCATTGAGCTGTTCCTGCAATTCGCGAGTGCCGTTCCAAAGGCGGAGCTGGTCTTCGAGCTGTTCTTGCAAGCTCTTGCCCACATCCTTGATGGGGCGATCCCAATCTTCGTCCGGATCTTTGGAGCCCGAATTCAAATCGTTGAAAGGAGCGTCATCGTACGATGTTCCATCGCCCAAATAGCTATCCCAATTCACGTCAGAAGAATCACCATCGAGATAACTGCTATCGACATCAGCGGTATCGTCCAAGGAACCGCGAGCCATATCTTGGATATCTTCCGGATATTCTTCAGAATCGTTCGAGCGCGGATCCAGTTCATCCGGATCCTTATCGACGGGCGGTTCCAATTCATCGAAATCACCATCGTCCACTTCCAAAAGCGGATTGACTTCGACTTCTTCCTTAATAGCGGTTTCCAGCTCCTGCGAAGTTTTCTGGAGCATCTTCACGGACTGCAAAAGCGCAGGCGATAAAGTCTGTTCCTGCGTTTGTCCGATATTTGCCTGCATCCCGAGATTCATAAATCGCTCCTAATCCAAGCGGAAAGAATCGCCAAGGTAAATGCGACGCGCTTCCGGGTCTTCGGCCAAATGCTGCGAAGAACCTTCGGTAAGCACCTGGCTCTTGTACATAATGTAAGCGCGGTCCGTAATCGAAAGCGTTTCGCGCACGTTATGGTCGGTAATGAGAACGCCCATGCCGCGGTCCTTGAGTTCCGAAATGATGGACTGGATGTCGGCAACGGCAATCGGGTCAATGCCCGCAAAAGGTTCGTCGAGCAAAAGGAACGACGGATCGCTCGCGAGTGCACGTGCAATTTCCAGACGGCGGCGTTCGCCACCGGAGCAACTCATGGACTTTGTTTTGCGGATGTGCGTAATCTTGAATTCTTCGAGGAGCTGTTCCAACTTCTTTTTGCGCTCGGCACGCTTCATGTCTTGCGTTTCGAGAATCGCCATGATGTTGTCTTCAACGGAGAGTTTGCGGAAGATGGACGCTTCCTGCGGAAGGTAGCCCACACCCAAGCGGGCGCGCTTGTACATCGGCTTGTCCGTCATCTCAATATCGTCCAAGAAGATGTGGCCTGCATCCGGGCGGACCATGCCCACAATCATATAGAACGTGGTCGTCTTTCCGGCACCGTTCGGACCCAAAAGCCCAACGATTTCGCCTTGCGAAACTTGAATGGAGACATCGCTCACCACCTGGCGGTGACCATAAATCTTGCGCAGTTTGTCGGTGCGTATCGTGCTGACCAAATTTTTCACTGTGCTTCCTCCGTTTTCGTTTCGCCCGCGGGCTTAGCCTCTTCTGCCTGCTTAGCCTTGTCTTTCCGACGGTTGAAAAGGTTCCTCAGTTTTCTTTCGTTCAAAGACTTTTGGATATAGGCCGAGTCCGCTTTAGTCCTGGCCTTTTTCATATCCAGTTCTTTGCCAAAAAGCGAATCGAGTTTTGCCAAGGAATCTCTCTTAGCGTTTTCCTTGATGCGGTTCGCTTTTTCCAAATCGATGTATCGCCCGCTCGCGTTCGTTTTGTTGCCCATGAGCCTGAGAGACTTCACGGCATTTTTCTGAGCATCGAACAAGATGTGGATAGTATCGCCGGTCGCTTCGTTTTTGCCAGAAACTGTCCTATCTTTTTTCACATAAAAGTAAGTGCTCTGCGCCTTGCCCGAAACAACGGCCCTATCCATGCGGCCTTTTTTAAAATACAAATCCAAGCGGTCGCCGTCCATCAAATTACGGTATTCCTTCAAATCCGTTTCGTAGAAAAATCCCTTAGCGTTCAAGTTCACGTAAAGGCGTTCGATTTTACCTTTTTTAAATTCGCAATAGAGCGTGTCGCCAAAAGCTTCGGTCACGTTGCCGGGATTGCCGCGCTTCGGTTCTTCGTTCTGGATGCCGTGAGCGTTGCGGATTACGAGAGCGGACTTGAGCATTTTGCCCGTTTCGTCGAGCACGAGGAAAATAGAATCGCCCGTGAGATGGTAATTCTTCATGTCGCAAGTCGGGTGGCCCTTCATGCTGAGCCAGTTATCTTTGCGATTAAAGTAACCCGTATCGCAAGTCACGACCAAGTCTTTCTGCGTGAGTTTCACATCTTGAAAGGCTTGCGCAAAACTATTCTTCTTGTCGAAAATGAGGGAACGGGATTGAATCGTCACGGTATCAATCGTACCGTTCTTTTGCTTTTCGTACTGGTAAAGGCGCGGCGACATCGGGATTGTCACGATGTCTTCTTTGCGGTCGTACTTTAAATACTGACCGGTCATGAGATAGTTGCCCGCAGAATCGCCCGCACTCACTTCGCCGGAAGCAATTGCAATTTCGCTTTTTCTCTGGTAGGAGCCGTTCCTTGCGCGGACAAAACCGGACGGGTGCGTGAAGAGGAATCCGCCACCACATTCGACCGTTTCGCTGTTGCGGTTCCATGAAGCGCGCTGCGTCTTGAAAGCAACACTGTCGTGAACAAAATGGACGTTGCCGGTCAAGAGTAGCGTACCGCGTTTGCGCGCGACTTCGAGGTTGTCGGCGTGGTACATGATGAGCGGCGACGACTGCGCAAAAGCAAGGGCCGCGGTAAACAACAAAAGGGAAATGACCGCACAAATCCGACGAGAATTGCTGCATGCCGAGAGAATGGCGAACGGTTTAAAAAGTCTCGTCATTTGGCCGCTCCCGAATTTGTTTTAGGGAGGAGTTTCTGCTGAATTGCGGCGGGATTCTGAGCTGCAGGACGTGGCAGAGCAACAGGCTTCGGACTCTGCGAAGGTGACGAAGCGGGTTTGACCGGAGTGGGCTTGGCTGCCGGAGCCGCAGACGAAGAGGACGGCGGAGCGTTCAAACGTTCAGCCTCGGCCTGTCGTTTGTCTTCATCCTTCATGCGCTTGGCTGCATCTTGGAAAATACCCGTGACGTTCGAAAGGATTTTCCAGTTGTCAAACTGCGCATCGCTTTCAAAACCTACCCCTTGCAACACGTCGCCATCTTCGGACACGACGCGCACATAGCTAGCGGTTCTGACCAAATTATCCTTCTTGTTCCAAAGGAGCGAATCTGCACGGACCGAAGCGCCCTTGGGAGTCAATGCATAAACGTGACCATAAGCGTAAACGTACGTGAACGTCATGTCGAGACTGCCGGAGTCCGCACGCAAGAACGCCACACGTTCACCGATGGAATCATAAATATCCACAAAGACCGGACGCACCGTCACGATTTCTTTGTCGGCCCAACGTTCGAGATAAGCGGTTTTGAGGCGCCAGTTGAGCACGCCCTTGTCGTAACTGTCGAGAAGGGTCGTATCGGTAAAGAGCATCTGCGGGCGTTCGACGCGAATCCACGGCTTGGGTTCTTCGATTTCTTCGCAACCGAGGAAAAGCATGGCGCAAAGGGTACAGGCGAAAACCCCGCAAAGGCGGGTCGCTGAGAGGATGTTCCATGATATGTTCTGCAAAAATTGTGCCACGAATACAAATTACAAATAAAAAGGGGCGGGAATTGGGAAATTTTGGAAAAATTGGGGGATTTTGGGGCTTGCAAATCGCAATTACGTATATTGAGCGTATGATTAATTTCTTCCTACAAATTTTTGGAAACTTGAGACTCACTTCATCCCTTTTTGGGTATTCCTTGATCCTGGGCGTTCCCTGCGTTTTGGGATTCCTTTTTGCAGTCTGTTTCCGCCATTTCAAATTCAAATTATTGTGGATTACGCTTTGGTCCACAATTCTATGCTCTTTTATCGGAGCCTGCATTTATTTTACAAGCAGAGCCATCGAATTCAATCCGCCAAGCAGCAATATACCACACCTAACAATACTTGCATTCAGCCTAGTTATATCCCTTCACGTAGCTTGTCTATTTTGCAGCAAATTTTTCAAATTCAAGAAAGTTTTCCATTGGTTGTTAGTTTTGTTGATCCCGACATCAACTTTCTTCATTACGGCCTATTTCATGTGGAATGCAGCAAAAGAACCCTGGGGTTCAATTGCTGAATCACCCCTGCAAAGTGCAGACCTAGAAAATGCACCAGATGCAGAATTCGAAACAGAATATTCATTTATCGGAAATAGCTGGAATGAATTCAGCACAGTAATTTTCCGCAAGCAGAATGCCAAAATCATATACCGCACCATATACAGCATGTGCGACGACTTCGCCTATAAAGGCGATTCCATTTACGATGATTTCGTCCTAAGAAGGAGCGATTACGCCGGCGACACCAGCCAATGGAACAATCTAGATGATAAAAGAATTTCCATCGTGGAGGAATTGAAAAGAAAAATCGAAGAATATGAAATCGAATATACTTGGGTAAACAGCAGCTCTTTTCCATACACTATTTTATACGGTGATCCAGTCATCGTTTCATTAAAAAATTTTAAAAGTCACACTCGCAAAGAAATTGTTCTAAAAAATTCTTCGGAAGCTGGCATCCACAAAGCCATCGCCATAGAAAAACTCATGCGCGAAGCATGGCCTGCACGCGAAGCATTCACAAAGCTTACGGAAGAAGAAGTAATACAAAAGTGCTGGG
The DNA here is from genome assembly GCA_947306025.1 of uncultured Fibrobacter sp. The sequence continues at coordinate 1,127 of CAMZFJ010000114.1, read as the reverse complement.
AAACCCAAAAGAATCAACCCCATCCCCGTTTCAAAGAATTTATCCTCTAAGCAGCAAAGTTGCAATCGGCTATTAAGAACAGGTCCGATTATAAAATTTTGCAAAACAGCGCTAAAACAAAGTAATCGCAATTACGTATATTGGGAGCATGGCATTTAACGATTATTTACGAATCATTACTACTATAATCATTTTAGGATTACCATTCTGGGTTGGATTCTCGTGCGCCGTACTCTATAGAAAAACCAAGCCTAAAATATTGTGGTTTACACTTTGGGTTTTAATTCTTGCCGCCCTTATCGGCGGAATCATCTACCTATCATCCTTTATTCTGTTTGACGAAGAAGGCTTCGAATATGCTTATCCATTGCTATCAATTTTATCGGCAAGTCTATTTTTAGTTCTATACTTTATCTGCTTTTGGTTCAGCAAAACATTCAATATCAGAAGAAAGATCCATTGGCTTTGCCTACTGTCAATTCCTGCAATGTCTTTTGGCATATTATTTTTGATATTTTGTGTTACATCTCAGTATCATTGGGGATTTATCGAGAACAAGACCTTACAAAAAGAAGCCATCGAAAAAGCACAAGGAGCTAATTACGACATCGAACAAGAATTTCGTGATGCTTGGAGATTTACTTACAGCACCGTCATTTTCCGCGAACGAAACGACTCAGCTTATTACCGCATAATCCATAGCGTTTGTTCTAAGCGAGACGATATCGACACAGTTTCAAATTCATGGATTCTTTTGGATAAAGAAAAAAGCACACTTGTAAAAGAGTTGAAAAGAGCCATCGAAGATTACAAACCAGAGACTACTTCAGGAGACATTTTGGACGGATACGGAAGTTGTACTGTACTAAATGATTACGAACGAAATTCCCAGCGTACTTTATGTTTTAAAAGTGCAATGTATTATGGAACCCGCAGAGCAATCGTTATCGAAAACCTCGCCAACCAAATACGAACGGAACCAGAAAAACGCGAAGCGTTCACAAAGCACACTAATGAAGAAGTAATACAAAAGTGCGCGGAAAAAATGGCGCAATGACGCCCATCCTCATAAAAAAAGAGACCCCGGCATGGTTCGGCTGGCTCACCAACCTTAGGCCGGGGTGACA
>CAMZFJ010000113.1 GCA_947306025.1 uncultured Fibrobacter sp. | reverse complement strand
TTTTTCATTACAAATTCAGCCATGGGGCTACGGCAAATGTTCCCGTGACATACAAATAAAATTTTAATCATACGTTGTCCTTGAAGCCTTCCAAAATTTTGTATAGCGTGATGTATAGCTGTCTGGCTTCGTCTTCCGGCAATTTTACGCAACTTGCCATGGACTTAGGAACGTTCGCGGCTTTATATTGTAGCTTTTCACCTTCATCGGTTAAGCTAACCAAAAGGCAACGCTCATCGCTTGATTCGCGGCAGCGCTTGATGTAGCCTTTGCTTTCTAACTTTTTCAGGAGCGGGGTAAGCGTTCCTGAATCGAGGTAAAGCTTTTGACCGAGCTCAGTGACGTTGCATTTTTTTTCTTCCCACAGTACGAGCATCACGATGTACTGCGTGTACGTGAGATCGAGCGGCTCCAAGAAAGGCGCGTAACGCCGAGTGATTTCCTTGGACACGGCGTATAGCGGAAAGCATAGTTGATTTTCAAGTTTTAATTGAGAGCAGTTCATTGCGGGTCCTAAAGTAGCTTTTCGACGCAGGCGCGTACGTCTTCCATCTTGGCGGTGGGCTCAAAACGTGCAACAACGTTCCCTTCGCGGTCGATAACGAACTTTGTGAAGTTCCACTTGATGTCTGGATTGTTCTTGTAGTTCTTGTCGATGCTTTTGAGGAGCAATGCCATCGCGGCTGCTTTTAGTCCGAGTCCAAATCCTTCGAACCCTTTTTGCGATTTCAGGTACGTGTAGAGCGGGAGTTCGTTCGGGCCGTTTACATCGGACTTTTTCATTTGCGGAAATTCCGTTCCGTAATGGAGCGTGCAGAATTCATGAATTTCGTCATCGGTGCCGGGTGTTTGCCCTTTGAACTGGTTGCAGGGAATGTCGATGACTTCGAAACCCTTGTCGTGGAAATCGGAGTACATTTGCTCAATCGGCTTGTAATGAGGCGTGAATCCGCAGCCGGTTGCCGTGTTTACGATAAGCATCACTTTGCCTTTGTAGTTGGCGAGTGGGACTTCGTTGCCTTTACCGTCGGTAAGTGTGAAGTCATAGATTGTCATAAATTTTATCTCCATATACACTGTTTGATTTTGTACAATTAAATTTTATAAAATTTAATTTAAAAAGTCAAGAAGTTTTGCTATATAAAATTCTTATAAGCGTAATTTTTGTGATTTTAGGCAAATTTTGACGTTAAATCTTGTTATTTCTACATTTTACACCATGAAATCGATAGAAGTTGTCGCAGGTGTTATCGTAGATGGCGGGCGTATTTTTGCTACGCAACGCGGGTATGGCGACCATAAGGATGGATGGGAGTTCCCGGGCGGTAAGATGGAACCGGGCGAAACTCCGGAGCAGGCGCTTGTTCGTGAACTCCAGGAAGAGCTTGCTGTTAAGGTAAATGTTGGCGAAAAGATTTGCACGGTGGAGTACGATTACCCGAAATTCCACCTGACGATGCATTGCTTTTATTGCACGCTCGCTACAGGCTGCAAACCGAAACTTCAGGAACACGAAGACGCCAAATGGCTTGACCGTGAAACATTAAATACGGTCAACTGGCTCCCCGCCGATATCGAAGTCGTAAAGCATCTTTTGTAGAGTCATCCCGGATTTATTCCGAGATCGCCATTTTGTCTAATGTTCTTTAACAAGTTCTCGTGCGAGCTCGGTGCCTTCGATGAGCTCTCCTAAGAATTCGCAGTAGGGTGTTGGAATTCCGTGCGCCTTTCCGAGCTTGCTGATGGTTCCGCAGAAATACGCGTTCTCTGTTTTGCGACCGGCCTCGATGTCTTGCAGCATGGAACACTTGCCAAGCGGTGTGTAATTGCAGGTGAGGCGCAAGTTTTCTTCGAGGTCTTCGTTGGTGAGCGCGAAACCTTCGGCGTTTGCCACTTGAATGACTTCGTTCCCGATTTTACGCACAAGCGATTGCATTACCGGGAAGTTGAAACCTGCAAATGTGGAACGGCAAATCGCTCCGATGGAATTGAATACAGTGTTCATCAAGAGCTTTTTCCACATTTCCAAGCGAATGTTTTCTGGAATCTTGTGGACGATGTGTGCATTTTCGAAAAGCTGGTGGATGGCTTCAATACGTTCGGAACGGCGGTTGTCTTTCTCTCCAAAGAGAATGATGCCTCGGCCTGCACAGTCGATGTTTCCGTGTTTGTTTATAGACTGCAAATTGACGATGAATCCGTACAACGTCTTTTCTGCACCGTAAACGCGCTCGATTTCTGTTTCGGAATGCACTCCGTTCAAAAGCGAAAGTAACGCTGTGTTCGGTCCGACTGCATTTTTCGCTTCTTCAAGTGCTTCATTGAACTGCAAATTCTTGGTCGCGAAAATCACGAGGTCAACGACAGGGACTTCGTCCGGCGTGACGAAGTTGAAGTCCGCCTTTTTCCCGTTGATGACGATTCCGCTTGCCTGGTAGCGCGCCTTGCGTTTGGCGTCCATCACGCAATAAAGTTTGTTTCCGAGAACGCTCAAGAGCTGTTCTGCCACAACGGCACCGACAGCCCCGAGACCCACAACTGCAACACTTTTGATTTGATTCATAGTGAAAAATATATCAAATTCTAGAGTGTTTTTTATTCGGCTACAGCGGTAAACGGTATTTGTGGTAAATTATTGCTGCTTAAAAATTTTCGATATATATTTTTACCATGAAGGTTTTGAAATTCGCGATTCTTGGGTGTGGCCATATCGCAACAAAGATGGCTGCTGCTGTAAAGACTTTAGAAAATAAGGGGATGGGCGTGGAATGTTACGCCGTGGCGTCCCGTAATTTGGAAAAGGCCGATGCTTTTGCGAAAGAGTATGGCTTTAAAAAAGCGTACGGCAGCTATGAAGAACTTGCCTCAGATTCTGCTGTTGATCTGATTTATATCGCAACGCCGCATTCGCACCATCATGAATTTGCGAGACTTTGCATTGATTATGGCCGGAACATTTTGGTGGAGAAAGCTTTTGCCGCGAACGCAAAACTTGCAACTGAGGTGATTGCTCTTGCGCATGACAAGGGTGTTTTCTTGTGCGAAGCGATGTGGACACGATTCTTGCCTGCGCTGGAAACGATTCGCCATTGGATTTGTGAAGGTCGCATTGGAAATGTGGAAACAGTTGAAGCCGATTTTTCGATGAAACTCAGCGATAGGGAGCGTATGCATAATCCGTCGCTGGCGGGTGGTGCGCTTTTGGATATCGGCATTTACAGCCTTACATTTGCAGATTTGTTCCTTGGCGAGCGTGTTGATGCTGACGGAGAATTTGTCCGTAACGAAATCACTTCGATGGACTGCAAGTGCATCAAGTTCGAGACCGGCGTGGACGCGAGCGATTGGATAAACATCACGTACGAAAATGGCCAGCGCGCTTATCTCAAGACTTCGATGGTTTCACCAACGCATAACGAGGGCGTGATTTACGGAACGGCGGGGCAAATCCGTGTACAGAATTTGAATGACATGGTAAAGCTTGAACTGCTTGATAATGCCGGGAATGTAGTTGAAACTGTTGAACCGCCGCGCCTTTGCAACGGCTACGAATACGAAGTTCTCGCGTGCAAGGAGGCGATTGAAAATCCTGCTCGGTTCCGGCATGAAATTTGCAATGGCCCGGTGTGCTCTGTTGTGTGGGAGCGCCCGGAAATGACGCATGCGAAGACGATGGAATTCATGACGCTCATGGATCAAATCCGTGAACGTTTTGGCGTGAGCTATACTTTCGAAATTTCTCCGGGTGAAACTTGGAACCGTAATGGCGATAAGTCCATTTTGCAAGTGTTCGATATCGAAACCGGCGAAGCTAAAGTCCTTCATGAATTCGATGGTGTGATTGAAGCGCCGAACTGGAGCGCCGATGGAACGTTCCTCACGTACAATAGCAATGGCCGTATTTTCAAGTACACGATAGCAACAGGCAAGGTGGAAAAAGTTGAAAGTTATTTTGTAGATAACTGCAATAACGACCATGTTCTTGACCCGGACGGTAGCGGCATTTACGTGAGCCATCATACAAAAGAAGATGGACTTTCGCGTATTTACAAGATTTATTTTGATGGTCGCATGCCGCGCTTGGTCACGCCGCTTGCTCCAAGCTATCTCCACGGCATTACGCCAGATGGAAGTACGCTTGCTTACTGTGCAGAACGAAACGGTAGCTACGATATCTATTCCATTCCGGCATCAGGCGGTAACGAAACTCGCCTTACAACAGCGTTTGGCCTGAATGATGGTCCGGAGTATAATGGCGATGGCGAATACATTTGGTTTAACTCGGAGCGCTCTGGACGTATGCAGGCGTTCTGCATGAAAGCGGACGGTTCCGAGCAAATGCAAATGACATACGATTTGCATTGGAATACTTGGTTCCCGCACATTTCGCCGGACCGCCAGAAGGTCGTGATGGTTGCTTATTCTGAATCGGATGTGCGACCGGGCGAACATGTCCCGAATAAAAATGTGGAACTGCGTTTGATGCGCCGATTGTCTCCGGCCGGCGATGTTCGCGAAAATGCGGTTGAAAATTGGAATTCTCCGCAAACAATTCTCAAACTGTTTGGTGGGCAAGGAACAATCAATGTCAATTCCTGGGCCCCCGATAGCAAACGTTTCGCTTTTGTAAGCTACATTCACGGTGACGACCCATCCAACTAAAAACACTCCCCGATAACAATGGAGCGTTTACAGAAGCGTAAAAAGCCCTCGCGATTTTTCGCGAGGGACTTTGTGTTTTGTTGAGAGTTTTTACACGTTTTTCACGCAGCGAATCGAGACTGCATCGGATCTGTAAACGCCTTCGATGTCGACGGAATTGTTCGTAAGGCTCAAGCGGAATGCGTTTGCTTTACCGTATTCGTCCTTGCTCCAGAAACGGGCGCGTCTACCGAAATGGCAGAAGTTTCCGTTGTCGAAGCGGTAACCGGCGGGGAGCGCGAAGAATCCGAACGTATCGTCACCTGCATTTTGCCAGAAGCAGGCGCTGCGCAGTTCCTTGCCATCGGATTTTGCTTCTAGATTGCTGAGCAAAGTTTCCCATTCCTTGTTGCTTGGAATGTGGAAACCTTTCGGTGCAATACCTTGGTAATTCTTGTCCTTTATTTTGTTATACATCTCGATGTCTTTAGCCGGAGATTGCTCAGTGTATTCCGTAGGAATGTCAAGCGCCGATGTCCAAGTGTAGAGACGTCCGTAATTTTTTACGTTGGATTCTTCGTTATTGGGCGCGAAACTGTTGTCTGCCTTGTAGCGCAGGTTTTCTGCCATCCAGACTTGGTCTCCGATTTGAATGGTTCGGTAGGTTTCGCCATCACGAGCGTCCTTAATTGTTCCGTATTTGAATTTGGCAGTGTTCTTGGTTAGGCAGGCTCCGTAGGGCATGTTGTTTTTTTCTTTAGGCGATTCTTTTTTTGAAGCCTTGCAAACGCATCGCCCTAGGCAGAATCCAGTGACTGCAACAATGACAATAACAAGTATAACGAAAACAATAAATGAAGTATGCATATGGACCTCCGTATTTTTAAATGTATAATTGTTTTTGATGGAACTGATAAGTTTAACTTATATAATTATATCTAGAAAAATCAAATTTGTTATGGATATGTTTGTGGCTAGAATGAAAAATCTTCAAAAAAGCCCGACTTTAACAAAATCTGTAAAATGACTTATCCTCTAGTTTCGGCAATTTTCTTGATTATTTTGACGACGGTTTGCATGCCTTCGACGGTGACGTGTTCGAATGGGCCGTGGTAGCCGTAGCCGCCGGTACCGAGATTGGGGCAGGGAAGGCCCATAAAACTGAGCTTTGCGCCGTCGGTGCCTCCGCGGACGGGATCGCTTACGGCGGTGATTCCGACCGATTCGATTGCTGTGCGGGCGCGTTCAAGGACTGTTGGATTTTTCTCGATGATTTGCAGCATGTTGCTGTAGGAATGTTCGAGTTCGAGTTCGACAACGGTGCCGCCTGCGCAATTTTCTTGAGCGCTTGCGAAAGGCGAGCCGCCGAATTGTTCGTTGAATTTTTCGGCGAGTTCCTTTAGGAATTTTTGGCGGTCTTCGAAACGCGCTTGGTCATGGTCACGCACGATGTAATTGAGCGTGGCTTCGTTGACATCGCCCTGGATGTCGGTCAAGTGATAGAATCCTTCGTGACCTTCTGTAGTGGCGGGCGTTTCGTTTTCGGGGAGCGCCATGGCGATTTCGGCGGCCATGAGGCATGCGTTTTTCATGATGCCCTTGGCTTCGCCGGGGTGCACTCCCTTGCCGTGGATTTTGAATGTAGCGCTAGCAGCATTGAAGTTTTCGTAGGCGATGTCGCCTTCGTAGCCTCCATCGACCGTGTAGGCGTATTTGGCCTTGAAA
>CAMZFJ010000112.1 GCA_947306025.1 uncultured Fibrobacter sp. | reverse complement strand
CGAAAGCTTATCATCTCGAACAAGTTTTCGCACACGTTCATATTCCAAATGAGTCAGCAAATTCACGACGACATTTTCTCGATGGCTGAGGTCCGTAATCGCATTCAAGACAAGAGAGCCCGAAGACTTTTGCCCAGTCATTTCGTTACGGTAATAACCTTCTACTTCAATTATCGCATATTGCGAAGCAAGTCCCGGCCCCGAGACCACGAAATCGCCCTTATCGCTTCTGATCGTAGACTTGAATATTTTTCCAGTCTGGTTCAATGTCGAACCTTCAAGCTCGAAAACATTCACTGTAGATCCAGTAACAAAAGGTCCTTTCTGAGAAAGGCCTGCCACCTGCCATTTTCCAAGAGGCGTAATGCCAACATCTTCACTAGCCCCACTTGCAACTTTGTCCGAGCAAGCCGCAAAAACAAGGGCTGTCAATAAAATAAACCGTTTCAAAGCCATATTAACGTTCTCCTCTAACTTTTTCTGTAAGTGGGAAAAATTGAAAATTCAATCGATAAACCTGTTCCGTATCACCGTCTTCGGAGATGATATTCAAAACCTGTTTGCGAAATTCCGTAAGAGCCTTCACAATCCGCTCATACCCTTGACGGGTTATGCCCATGGTAATCCCCGACATGCTTCTCTCAGAAGGAGGCAAGCAGACGGCATCTAGAGCAAGTTCACCCATTTGACGCTGCAAATTCCTAGCAGCAGCAGGAATCACATCGACGGCGCCAATAGAAATAGTCTTGTCCGTTTGATGGTAGACATCATTGCCGTCTTTGACAAGCAACCCGCTCCTTTCCAAAAAATTCAGAGTGGAGTCAACATCATTCGCAGAAATCAACGGTTTACAGGCTTTTGCCATTTCAAAGGGCTTTGCGCCAGGCATTGCCGGAGCTAATTCGCGGATAACAGAGTTTTTCCAGGACTTGAAGTAATCATACTCATTTGCGCCGAGCGTTCTAACCTTTCGCTGGTTCGCCATAGAGCACAATTCCTCATAAGCCTTTACCTTGTCGCTTTCATTTTTTGCAGAACCGTAAGCAACCATAGTGTTAAAATAAGCGGCATCAAATTCAGAAAGTCCCATTGCAAAAGCAACTGATGATGCAGCCGCTTTGCTCAGATTCTTTTTTCCTTCGCAAACGTACTTAAGAAAAACTGCAGAAGAAAAACCGGCAGAATTAGCAAAATCACGCCATGAAAAAGCAGAAGTTCGCTTTTTTTCGTCATAAAAGTCTTGGATGACTTTTCGATAATCGATGTATTCAATCATTGGCTTCATACTAATAAAATACCTATTTACATACCACATTGGCAACATTTTTAGGACACAAAATGCCTTAAATTTTTCGAAAATAAGAAGTTTTTATCATTTTTCCAAAATGAAGCCGTATTTTCAGAACACAGCCGTATTCCTAGAACACGGTTTTTTGGTATTTCATTTCAATATCGATTTGCCGATCATCAAAAGCCGCCTTCACTTGACAGGCTAATACTCGTTAGCTAACTTTATATGCCACAAAGCTAATATTCATTAGCCAGTATTCACTACTGGAAACCGCGCGGAGACAAGCCCATGTCTACGAAAGAAAAAATCCTCGAAAAAGCCTTGACACTTTTTGCCGAGAATGGGTACAATGGCACCAGCATGGAGCAGATTGCCCAAAATGTCGGTATCAAGGCGCCATCGCTTTACAAGCACTTCAAGGGCAAAGAGGACATCTTAAATTCGTTGATTGAAGTAGCAGAAGCCCGTTACGAAGATAACTTCGGTTCGGACAAGAACATCGGCAAGATTCCCGACAGCATCGACGAGTTCATCCACGAAACGGTCGAAAAAATCCGCTTTACCATGAGCGACCCGATGATTCGGAAAATGCGCATTTTTCTGGTGCAGGAGCAATTCCGCAACGAGCGCCTCGCCGAAATCACGACGCGTCACCAAATCGGCGGCGTTCAAAAAATGTACCAAGCGATTATCGAAGGGATGATGCAAAAAGGGATTCTCGCGAAAGGCGATTCCGCACTGCTTGCGTTAGAGCTTACTGCACCCGTCGTAATTTTGCTTTCGAAAGTCGACCGGCAACCAAATAGTAAAAAAGAATCCTTAAAGATTATCCGAAAGCATTTGCATCATTTTTTCGAGACTTACAAAAAATGAATCGTCCGATTACCACTTTGTTCATGCTGATGTCCGTTGACGGTAAAATCAGCACAGGTTCTACGGACGCGTTGGACGTAGACCAGGATTTCCCGCATATCGAAGGTGTGCGAGAAGGCCTGCACCAATATTACGAAATTGAGCAAACAACTGATCTTTGGTCTTTCAACACGGGTCGCGTTCAGCAAAAGATGGGCTGCAACCAAAAAGAAATGCCAGCCAAGTCGCCGGTATCGTTCGTCCTTTTAGACAACACGCACCTGACCGAACATGGTGTCCGCTATTTTTGCGCGAGGTCCAAGACTTTTGTTTTAATCACATCGAATTCGAAGCACCCTGCGTTTTCAGTTCACGAAGAAAACTTGCATATCATCTACCAGAAACAATTGGACTTGCACAGAGCCCTTGCGAATTTGAAAGCGGATTATGGTTGCGAACGGCTGACGGTGCAATCGGGCGGAACAATCAACGGACTCTTTTTGCGGGAAAAGTTATTCGACTTTATCGATATTGTAGTGGCACCAGTTTTGATTGGCGGAAAAGAGACCGCAACTTTGATTGACGGGGATTCGCTACCATCCGTAGAAGAACTTCACAAGCTCTGTGCATTGAAACTGATGGACTGCACGGTTTTACAAGACTCTTATTTGAGACTACGTTATCAGGTTATTAAATGATGGAAACGAATAGAATTTTACTGCGCCCTTGGCAAGAAAGCGACGCCGAAGCGTTGTTCAAATACGCAAGCGACCCCGAAGTAGGGCCGCATGCAGGCTGGCCGCCGCACAAGTCCGTAGAAGAAAGCCTAGAAATCATCCGCACGATTTTCAGCGGAGAAGGAATGTGGGCCGTCATCTGGAAAGAGACGAATGAAGCCATCGGTTGCGTTGGCTATTTGCCATCAACCGCCTCGAACTTGAAAATCGCAGAAACCGAATGCGAAGTGGGCTACTGGATTGCCCGCCCGTATTGGGGAATGGGAATTTGTACCGAAGCGATGAAGTTGGTGGTAGACTACTGCATCCGCGTGAAAGGCTTTACCGCTCTGTGGGGAGACTACTTTCTCGACAATCCGTCATCAGGCCGCGTGATGGAAAAATGCGAGTTCATTGACACCGGCAAAGAAACTTTATGCGCAAACCTTGCGGTAGGTTCCGACCGACTTGTAAGAGTAATGAAACTGGAAACAAGCCGCAAAACAACTAAACAGTAATTCATCATGGCAAAAGAAATCGATCCGAAAAGCACCACTAGAGCAATGGCATTCGAACTTTGGATGCAAGCTCCGAACCCGATGGTGACATTTTTCAAAACGTTGAACGTCACTAGACTTGTAAAGGTCAGCAAGAAACGCGGCTTGAAGTTCAATATGCTTATGGATTACTGCATCGGCAAAGCCGCGGCAAGCATTAAGGAATTTTATATGCTCCCGGTCCAGGGCAAGCTGATGCAATACGATTCGATTGCTGTCAACACCATCGTCAAGAACGACGAAGGTGAAGTCAGCTCTTGCGACATTCCGTATTCCGAAGACTTGGCGACATTCAATCGCGATTACCTCAAGTACACAAAAATCGTTGCGGAAAGTTGTCAAGACTGGGACTTGTCCGAGAACAACATGGTCATCGGCACATCGGCCATCATCGACACCGAAATCGATGGTGCTGTCGGCATGAACTCTGGCATTTTCAACAATCCGTTTATGATTTGGGGGCGTTTCAGACGAAAGCTTTTCCGCTATGAGTTGCCGGTTTCGTTCCAGTTTCACCACACGCAAATGGACGGGGCACACGCCGGGAAGTTCCTCGCGAACTTGCAAAAAGCCATTGACGAACTTCGATAGAAAAGGACTTTAACCATGAAAGAAATCATCGCTGATACCAAGTTGATTGCCGCCTGCGGGCTCTACTGCGGAGCATGCCGCAAATACCGCATGGGCAAATGCCCCGGTTGCCATGAAAACGAAAAGGCTTCGTGGTGCAAGATTCGCAAGTGCTGTAAAGAAAAAGGGATCCACACCTGTGCCGAATGCAAGATGAATGTCAAGGAATGCAAATCCTACAATAACTTGATCAGCAAAATCTGCGAATTCATCTTCCGCAGCGACCGCCCTGCCTGCATTCGCTTTATCCGCGAAAACGGGGAGCAGTCCTTCGCCGAAGAAATGACAAGACGCGGCGAGCAAACCATGAAGAAATAAAAAAGAACCCGATGGTGACACTTTTCAAGACCTTAGGTGTTTCATATAAAAAGGATTATAGAAAATGACTTTAGTATTGAATACATTAGAAGGTGATTACTCGGAACAGATTAAGGAATTGTTGGCTGCAAAAGATTCCGAAGTCGATATCGTCAATACCGCCGAAATGAAAATCGCACATTGCGTGGGCTGCAATATGTGCTGGCTAAAAACGCCGGGCGTTTGCGCCATCAAGGACGATTACGAAATCATCCTCAAAAAATTAGTCGCTACCGACAACCTCTGGGTTGTAGCAGATACGAAATTTGGTTTCGTAGATTATCGCGGCAAGCGAGTCCTAGACCGACTCGTTCCGATGTTAAACATGTACATCGAAATCCGCGATGGCTGGGAACGCCACCAACTGCGCTACCATCCGCTAAACTTCGGCGTCATTTACAAGGGCGATGGCAACCGGGAAATGCTTGAAGAATGGTGCATGCGAGTCGCTAGGAATATGGCGGGACAATCGCTCGGAGTAATTGCTTTGGACGCACCGGAAACGAGCGCGAATGCAGGCGGGAATGTCGACGAAACTGTGATGAGTACCGCGGCGGGGGCAGCAATGGGTATCGCGGCGGAGACTGCGGCGCCCCACCCCCAGCATATCGTCATCTTTAACGGAAGCCCACGCATCAAAAAGAACAGCAATACAAACAAGATTGTCCAAGCTTTTGCCGAAGGACTTGAATCCGCCGGAATCACGCACGAGCTTTATTCACTTTCCAACCATACGGAATGGGACGAAGCCCGCGAAGCGTTCATGACGAACGACAACATCATCATCGCGTTGCCGCTCTTTGTGGAATGCTTGCCGAGCCTGCTGCTAGAATTCTTGAGCACGCTCCCCACGGAACGCAAGCAGCCCGCAAAACTTTCGTTCATTCTCCACAGCGGATTTGACGAAGGGCACCAACTGCGCCTCGGCGAAAAATTCTTGCAAACGTTACCATCACAACTTGGCTGCACCTATGGCGGAACACTTGTGAAAGGCGGCAGCTTTTTGCTCCGGATGCGCGACAACAACTACATCAAAAAAGTGACTGACAAAATTTTGGCATCTTACACAAAGATGGGGCAGTCTTTTGCTCTCAACGGCAACTTCTTTACGCCCGAAGCAAAGAAATTTACGGGCCCCGAAAAAAATCCCAAAATAGGAGTACTCCTGTTCAATCTCATTTTCAAGCGCCTTGTCAAAAAGAACTTTGAACGATTCGCAAACGCTTGGGGTTGCACTCGCCCGCTGGACGACAAACCGTACGGAGAATAAAATGAATCAATATATCGCTTGCTGCGGACTCGACTGCGAAAAGTGCGAAGCCCGCCTTGCAACCATCAACAACGATGATACGCTGCGTGCAAAAGTCGCCAAAGAATGGTCGGAACTCAACAAAGCAGAAATCACACCGCCAATGATCAACTGCACCGGTTGCCGCATCGAAGGCCCTAAAACGCCGTTCTGCCAATCGCTCTGCCCCATCCGCAAATGTGCCCAGGGCAAGGGCTTTGCCACCTGCGGAGAATGCAGCGAAGTGGAGCACTGCCAAACGCTCAGCATGATTACCTGTCACAACGACCATGCCCTCAACAATTTGAAGTCAAAATAATTGGAAAGTAAAATGAAAACAATCGGACTTATCGGTGGAATGAGCTGGGAAAGCACCATCACCTATTACGAAATTCTGAACAAAGAAATTGTAAAAGCGCTTGGCGGATTCCACAGCGCTAAAATCATGATGTACAACGTAGACTTTGCCGAACTCGAAGCAAACATGTCTAGCGGGAACTGGGACGGAAACGCCAAGATTCTTTCGGATGCCGCAAAGCGTCTCGAAGGCGCCGGCGCCAACTTCATCGTCATTGCCACCAACACAATGCACAAACTCGTTCCGCAAATCGAGAGTGAAATCCGCATCCCGATTCTCCACATCGCCGACGCAACCGCTAATTGTATCAAGCGAGGCAACATCAAAAAAGTCGCATTGCTCGGCACGAAATTCACGATGACACAAGA
>CAMZFJ010000111.1 GCA_947306025.1 uncultured Fibrobacter sp. | reverse complement strand
TAAATCCTAATTACTTACACTGGCATGCACTACGCTCTCACTACTTTGTGCAAGCGGTGAATTTGAAACGCAGCCTATAGACAGCAACAGCCAAAGATGCAGTGACAATTCAAAAATCACGGGATTTTTAGCAGATTTCGGCGGCTACAAAAAAGGCCAAAGCATTCCTTTTAAACATTCCGATGGCTATCTGTTTTCTCTCATGGTTACCGATAGGCAAAACTATATCGACGAGCTCTGCCAAAAGCATTTGAATACATCATTGGAATCACCGTACCCCATCTATTCCCTCTTGCTATCCGGGAAAACAAATACATTCTACTACGACGAAAAAGACAAACAGAACAGCGGCCTCATAGAAGTTGATTTCGGCCAATACCGTTTTTCGCTCAGGAATCCCAACGCACTTAAAAACACGCTTATCGCAACAAAAGTCAACGGCAAGGACATCATGTTTTATGGTATCGATTCATCGTACATCGACACGATAAAAATCAACAATGTCATGTACACCGGCGTTGTTGTTAGCCGTGGCGGAAAACTCACGCACACATCTAATAGCAACACTGTCGCATCGGATGCCAAACTGTATTACAATACAAAAAAGGGAATCCTGAAAATAGAAATGGAAGACGGCAGTCACATCAGTATCAATGAAAAAGGAGGCAAGTGATGAAAAAGATATTCCTCCTCGCATTCAGCACACTCCTTTTTGCATGTAGCGATAACGAAGAAAAAATTTCGCTTACCCACGACATGCAAATCATGCTAGATGCTGAAAAAGGCTTTAGCAAGGATTCTGTCATATACTTAGCCGACTCCGTCAAATTCGTCGATAAGCTAACCCAAATCGCTCACTTCGAACAGGATAATCAAACTGGACTATCCTATACCGCCAAGGCAATCTCATCAGCCATCGACATTCGTCTAGAGGTGTATCCCAATTTCCATGGTGGCAGCATCTTTATTCAATGCCACCCCCATCAAAACAAGACGATCGAATTCGACGAGCCCGTCTTTCCCGCAAAAAAACAAGGCTACACACTGCAATTCAGGGATTCACTCAAGATTGCCGACTCTACCTATTACGATATTCTAGAATTCAAAACACCTGTCGATTCCGTCAACGCATGCAACATTTCTGCATTCTACTATGGCATTCACGACGGTATTGTCAAAGTCATAAGCAAGAACGGAGTCCAGCTGAACCGCGTTCCTGCAAAAGTTTATGAAGATGCCGAAAACCGCAGGGCAAAAGAACGTGCGCAAATCGACTCTATCGCACAAGCTGTTGCAGATTCCATTATCAAGGCAAATACTCCCGCCGCTATCGATACTTCCAAAAAAGACAGCACTGACATAACTGACGAGATAAACAAGAAAACTCAAGAAATACTCGACTTAGCCGATTCCATAAAGAACTGCATCAAGAATGCATATTCTTCCGGTTCGCTCTCTGCAATAAAAGACTGCAAAATTTAACGAAGCGCGGTAGCCGCCATCTTTTTCTTCAAGATTTTCTCGCTGCGCAACACGGCAGTCGGGTGTTCGCGATACACGAGCGCAAACAAGGCGGTGTATGGAATTTCGCATGCGGCAAGTTCGCGCAATGCGGCCTTCGCCACTTTCTTGTCTGACTTTTCTAGCGCATACCGGTCACATTCGTATTCCTGGCTCCAGCAGTAAAAATGGAATAGCATGCGGAACGGTATCGCCGCCAAATGGAGCCACAGTACCGCTTCGATAAAGCTTACATTCCAACGCACCATCATCGCAGCCATGAACCACACCGCCACCATCCAAAAGGCGACCTTCATCAAGTTGCGCAAAATATCATGGTGCAGCACCTTGTGCCCTTCTTCGTGCAGCTTCACAAATTTTGATTCAGACACTTCGTTACGATTTTCCGGGAGCGGCACAATATCGTTCAGCAATGGAATCACACGCAAAATCGCGAACACGCCACCGCGCAACTGCGTAAGCCTGCGTTCGCGAATTTCAAGAAGCGTCCGCAAAAAAACTTCTAGACAAAGTAATAATATCAGTGCCAGCATTTTCTTTCAAAACCCTAACACTTAAGCGAGATTTTTCACGATCGCATTCAAGCGTTTTGCCGATTCTTCGAGGCGGGACTTTTCCCATTCCATAAAGCCCTTGTCCACTGGGTGAGCGCTGTCGTAGTCATCGAAAATCTTGCGGCCGCGTTCGTTATCGCGATCCAGGCCATGGTTCACGTTATCGAACCATTCCTTTTCGAGTTGTCTGTAACGCTTGACCAAGTCATCCATCGTTTCGGGGAGCGTCACGACTCGTGCAATTTCCTTGTTTGTTTCGCCAAGGAGTTTACGCAACTCGCGCACAGACTGTTTCGAAAGTGACTCGTCGTTTTCCACAAGCGAAAGCAACAAGTCAATCACATAGCGTTCCAGGTATTCGCCATACGTCTTGATGGCACTCTGGCGTACGCGCTCGCGCATGAAGTTTTCGCCAAGGCCATCAATATCAGATTTCGTATAAACGTCCTTAATCTTGTCCACATGCAAACGATTGTACGCATCAAAGACAAGGCGCGCCGTTTCAGGATTGTAAATCGAGTAAAACGTAGATGGAACAAGGCCTTTCCCGCGAATGGCATACTTGTACGCATTGCGATCCAGCGCATATGCGTTCTTGGAATAGTTCCAGCCCGGTACAATCTCGTTCAATCGCGGTGCCACGCCCACCAACTGCGGGTCCCCGGCATGAATCAACGAGAACGGGAACTTGAGCCGTTGCGGAAGCGTCGTAAGCCCGCTTGCAATCAAAGTAAATGGCGACTCGCGGAAATTCGACGGGAACTTGATGTTCACGCCAAGCCCAAAGAACATTCCCTGGCCAGGCATCACTTCTTGGTCCGGCATGCGACCCGTGTGATTGCTACCGACATTCGCGCCATAGCCCAGGTTGCCACAGCCTTCCGGCCAAAGTGCCGCAATCAAAAGCGAATGATGGTGCATCTGCGTCATCGGTCCCATGTACGAACTGTTGACCTCGCCTTCTTCGATATGGCAGCACGGCGCAATAATCGAAGACTTCACGATAGCCTTGCTCCCCACCTTGCAGCGACTCATCAGCACGGAGCCTTGGACTTCGGCGCCGGAATGTACCGTCACACCCATCTGCATATCCGTATTTTCGAGAATCACGGAATCATAGACATGGCTCGATTCTTCGAGCGAACTCATAATAATCGAGTTGCGAATCTTTGCAGCACCTTCAATGCGAGCATGCGGCCCGATCCAGCTATTACGGATAATGTTCGTATTAGAAACAATCGCGCCCTTCCCCACAATCCCAAACGGGAGCGCCAGTTCAGAGCGGTAAGCGCTAAGCATTTCTACAAAAGAATTCTGGACACTCGGCTCCGCCTTGTGGAACAACTGCAAGTCGACAAGGTCCATCGTGAGTTCCGGGAACACCAGCACTTCGCGACCGCCCATCTCGTTACCCACATTGATAGTGGAACCCACCATGTAGTTAATCTTTCCACTGCTGACGAGAGTACCCACATTATGCACAACCGCGCTACCGCGCACAAGCACGTTGCTAAGCATCGAGACCTTATAAATCAAGGCGTTCTCGATAATGCAGTTGTGGACCATGCAGTCATAAATACCCGTCGCGACCGAAACATCGCCAGGCAAGAGGAGCGTACCGAAAAACTTCGGCAACCTCACATCGCCCATAAAATTGGAACGGAAAATTCTATTCGGATCAAAATCCGGCTCAACCAGCACTTTTGTCCAGTCATCGCAACTGTTGCCGTTTTTTTCCAAAATCTGGATTTCGAAAGCCGTCATCGGACGGTACTTGCCAGTCGCTGACTTGATGACCTTAAAATTTTCAACCGAAGTAGCCAAAACACTGCTCTTCAGCGCTTTTTTCAATTTTAACAATCGCTGCATGATTAAAAAATAGACTAAATTAAGGTCGATGATGAAGGAAGACCTCTTCAACTTGATTAAAAAACATCAATACAATATCTCCATCTACACGGAAGATATTTTTGAAAGACGTTGTCAGGAAGAGATTATCCGCAGCGATGAGGATAATAGTTCCTTCGTGTACATCGAATTTGACTTTGATAATCTCGAAAAAATTCTCGGGAACAAAGCCAACGCCCTACAGTTCTGGAATATCTTTTTAGAAACACTTTCCAAGAACAAACGCGGTAGCGATATCATCGGTTTCCTGGAACACGAAAGCGGAATCGGGCTTTTGCTTCTGGACTCCAAGCTAGAAGGCTGGACCCGCGTTGCAGGTCGTTTTCAGCGCACCGCGAGCAAGCACAATTTCGACATCATGAATCTCGTGTTTGAAAAAAACGTGAAGCCCATCGTCTATCCGAGCTGTATCCAGGACATTCAAACGGATGCCCCAAAGCAGGAACAATGAAAGTCCTTGTCATAGGTTCCGTCTATCCTAGATTCCAAGAAGATGCCGAAGTCCCGTGGCTGCGCACCTCTATCGCGCACCTGAAAAAAGCGGGTGTCGAAATTCAAGTACTCGCCCCCGCCTATAAAGGACTCAAGAGCCACGACATCGACGGAACACACGTCAACCGTTTCCGTTATGCGCCAGCCAGCTGGGAAATCCTCACGCACGAAGAAGGCGCCCCGAGCAAGATGGCCTCCAAGCCGTGGTTGCAGCTGCTTGCCATCCCCTACATCATCAACGGATTTTTTCAATGCCTGCGCATCTGCCGCAAATGGAAACCCGACGTCATCCACGCGCACTGGCCCTTCCCGCACGGCTATATCGCCCTCGGTGCCGCAAAGCTTTTTAGAATCCCGCTCGTGCTGAACTTTCACGGCGCAGAACTTTTGCTCATCCGCAAAAAGAAGTGGGTCAAGCCACTGTTAAAATTTGTCATTGGACAATCGCAAGCGATCTTCGCGAATTCCAGCTTTACCGCCTCCAAAATCAAGGCACTCCGCAACGTGAACGTCGAATGGAGCCCGTACGGAACTACGCTAGAGACGAGTAGGTTGCAAGGTGAGTGTCGCAACGGCAAATTTATTTGCCGGTATGACCGAACCGCAGCACCTGACGCCGAAGGCGTCAAAGACGAGAGACGAGAGACGAATGAGGGGGAAAGCCTTCCCCTCGCTTCTGCCGCAAATGCGGCATCCGCTACCCCTTCTAGCGGGGACACCCCGCAACTCCCCGTTCTGCATCCTGTAATCAACAAGTTCAAAATTCTCTTTGTCGGGCGCCACATCGAACGCAAAGGCATCTGCTACTTAATTGAAGCTGCAAAGTACTTGCCAGCGGACCAGTTCGAAATCCGCATTGTTGGTGTCGGCGACTTGACGGAACAACTTCACGTCATTGCGAACGAAGTGAAGCAATCCAACCCGGATTCTGCAGAAATCATATTTACAGGCAAGCTTTCACCTGAAGATCTTGCGAACGAATACCGCACAGCGAATGTCTTTACGCTCCCAGCGATTGTCGATAGCAAAGGCGACACCGAAGGACTCGGAGTCGTCCTTATCGAAGCCATGGAGCTCGGCCTTCCGATTGTCGCAAGCAATGTCGGCGGAATCCCGGATGTCGTCGTCGATGGAGAATCGGGAATCCTCGTTCCCGAAAAAAATCCTGTCGCGCTTGCCGATGCCTTCAAACGACTCGCAGCCGATCCATCGTTGACAGAGCACCTCCTCGCCGGCGCCCGCAAGCGCATCAGCGAATGCTTCACCTGGGACGGCATCATCGAACGGCAAGTGGAAGTTTATAAGCGAATAGTAGACAGTAGGAAGTAGGCAGAACTTAGTTACTAAGTGCCTTCGGCACAGTTACTAGTTATTAGTTAAGAGTTACTAGAGATTTTCATCCCGCGCGCTGTCGTGGGATTTTTTCATATAAAAAAAACCGCGATTCCTCGCGGCATTTTTTTGGAAATTCTAGTAACCTACTTAACCTTAAATCCGGCCTTTTCAAGCACACCCCAATTGTCCGAATTCTTCATGGCCACATTCGTAATCCAATCAAATTCGGCAATACCACCCTGCAAACCTGCACGTGCACAAAGCTGGTCACGAGCCACATTATATGCATTGAGAATCTGAATCTTTTCAAAATCCTTCGCATTGTCGATACGTTCAGACCATGTCACAGCAAGTTCAACAAGCCCATTGCTTGCTTTTGCATACGTAGCTGCTTTTTCGGCAGTAATATTGGATTTTGCGGGAGCTGTAAACGGAAGTACAGGAACAACGGGCTGCGACTGCGGCAACACTACTTGGGCCGCCGGCTTTGCTTCAGGCTGCTTGTCAGAGCAAGAAACAAAAAAAGAGGCGACTGCCAAAAGTGAAATTAATAAAATCTTTTTTGACATGCTCGCCTCTTTTTTTTGTAATAGCGGTTCAGGGATTTGAACCC
>CAMZFJ010000110.1 GCA_947306025.1 uncultured Fibrobacter sp. | reverse complement strand
ACAAGAAGACCGGCATGCCGAAGGTCAACAAGGACGGTTCCTTCAAGGCCAAGACGAGCCACACGCTCAACAAGGTGCCGTGCATCCTTTACGATAACGTCACTGGCGGCAAGCTCGGCCTCAAGGAAGGCGACTGGGGTCTTTCGAACATCGCTGCAACGACGGCCAACCTCCTCGGCCTCGAAAAGCACGAGGCTTGGGATGATTCCATGCTCATCATCAAGTAAGAGCCGCACACGATGCTTCGGCAAGCTCAGCAAACTTACAAGAGGTCTGAGCCTGTCGAAGGGCATTACTAAAAGGGAACCCGCAAGGGTTCCTTTTTTTATCATAAATAACAAAAGATGTATATTAAAGGTGTAACGCGGAAATCAGCCTAGGGGAAAGCTAAAAACAAATGCTCACAAAAAAAATCTTTTCAGCATTAACATTTTTGGCAATTGCACACGCAACGGTTGCAGGCCAACAATTTACACCACAATATGTCAATTTAGGATTGCCTTCGGGCACACTATGGGCAACCAGTAACGTTGGTGCCGACACGCCCGAAGGACTTGGTGATTATTTCGCTTGGGGCGAGACCAAACCCAAAACCGTCTATGAATGGTCGTCGTACGCATTTATGAACAATGACAAAATGGACGGCAAAGATGGAATGAAAAAAGACGCCGACTGGTTCAACGTCAACAAATACATTTTCAACGACCAACTGAAGGGCGGTAACTGGGCTATGCCTACTGCCGACACTCACATTTTCCTCCCTGCTGCTGGCTAGGAAAGCCATTATTGGTCATCATCGCTGTCGGAATACCTCATCTAGCCGTTTTTCGACTCACCAAAAACACATTTTTTGCCCACCCCCCAAAAATTCGCTTTTTTGGGGGAATTTTTTGGTGATACGAGCCACGTTGAAAAAAAAAGTTTTCATTTTTCCCTCAAAAAACGTATCTTTAATAGTAAAAATGATGTGATGACGAGGAATCTAGATGACTTTTTATAACCAACCAAAAGATGGTTTCACTCTCATGGAGCTCATGGTCTACATAGCTCTACTTGGGGGTATAGTCCTCATAACAGGCCAAGCATTCAACGACAGTACAAGAATGCGAGTGCGAACACAAAGCATGCTTCAATCCAACCAAACAGCAGGAAATACGGCCACCTTGCTCAAGGAAGATATTGCTCAAATCGGGGCTAAAAGTGCTAAAGATATCAACTCTAGCAGCAGCACCGTGGATGTCTTCGACGTCAGTCATATTCACGATGTTTACATGGACCCAGATAACGCCACAGAAGCAGAAAAAGACTCTTCTTCGTATAAAATTTGGAAGAACAGTGGTGGTCAGGGATTAGACAAAATCACCATGCGCCGCCTGCGTTACAAAAATGACGGATCATACGACGCCGTCGAAGAGGTTTCGTGGTTTACCGAAGACAATGTTCTAAAAAGATCGTGCAAAAGCTTCCAGGCAGAAACAGAAAACGAGGATTGCCCTTCGGAAGACTCTAGCCTCGTCAACATTGCTGAAAATGTTACCAAATTTACGGTTACCGCAGCAAAGCCTACCATTTCAGCAACAGCAACGAGCGTTCTTCCAACAACAAGCGAAAGCATAAAAACATTCAAGCTGGTTCCCCGCTTTGGCGACGGGAATTTCGAACCAGTCAACATCGAAGCTGAAAGCGATAACCTAATCGTTCGAATTTCGGGTTTTTCCATTAATTACGACTTTGTTGAAAAGAAGCCAATCACCAATGAAGACGACATCAAGGCAAACCAAGTTTTCTTGGCGAATATAGGAGACGATTTAGGCTCATGGAGTTCTCAATGCATCAGAGTCAACCTAGTCCCCTACACCGAATACGAAATTTCGTTCTCTATGCCCAAAAACGATGACGACGACCCTAGCAGAATGTTTTGCCCTGGACGAGACCACATGGCCGTTGGATTCAGATACGCTGACAACGGTAAAAAGCCAGACGGTCTTAGCGATTTCCAATTTTACCCACCAACCGTCGGAGATGTTAGGGACATTGGACTTCGCCATATGCGTTTTATGACAAAAGACACCATCAAGGATGTCTGCATGGCGTTTACCTTTGCAATGTTTTCTCCGATAGCCTCCACGGGCAACATCAGAATTTCTGAAGTTAAGCTAAGAAAAATAGCAAGTTCAAACTATAAATTTACCGATGAAGCCATCAGCACCATTGACAAGAAAAATGTCAAGGCAATCAGAATTGAATTGGCTGTCAGCAAAAACGGTGAAAACGGAGCAGAAACGATTTTTATTCCCATTCCAAGCAATGGACCAAGAGATTAGGAGTACAGAGCTATGTCTAATAAAAAAGGTGTTTCTCTAATAACAGTTCTTCTGTTCATGCTTGTCGCAACCATCGCGGGAACAGCGACATTTAAATGGTTAACATCGGAAGGCCGATCCTCTGCATCCAGAATGGAAATGCAAGAAGCACGTCAATCGGCTATTGCAGGCATTCAAAGCACAAGAGCCTGGATGACCAACAACGCCAACGATGTTGGCGCCGCTATACGCCAATACCTTTTGGGAGGTAACCAACCCATATCGCTCAACAGCCGCGTTACCGCCCACATGAACGGCAAACAAGATTTCAATGTTTGGCTAACAGGTGTAAGCGAAGTTAACGGTTTCTTTAAACTGAAAATTCTTTCTGAAGGTACGGCTCGCCACAATGCAAAACACACAGAAGCCGCTATTATAAATGTATCAGGTCTTTATCAAGTCAATCCTCCCGTAGAAGAAGTAAAATCAAAAAACATAGCTTTTGACTATTCGTACTTCGGCGGCTCTATCGCAAACCATGGTTCTGCACTCCTCTCGTCCATGCTCATCAACGGAAACTGGTACGGAAACCCGATTGGCCTTGACAGGAATATCATTATTACCGGTAACGCCAGGCTTTCGGGTGACAACGTCAACATTTACGGAACAGGCTGTATTGGTGGAGACCTTTTTGCAGATAACGGCATCGATGCCGGTAGTATTTACGTTGCGGGAACAACAAAGCAATTCGGTACAAAGAACTCGATTGGTGTACGAAACCACGCTTACTTTGACGGAGACCTCGAACAAGACATGAACAGGCCTGTTCGAATCGGGCAAAATATGACCGCCACCAAAAACGTAAGAACGAGCATGGGAAATGGAAGCTCGTCTTTTACTGTTGAAGGAAACCTTTGCCTTGAAGCTGGCGCCCAAGTTCAAATTGCCGACATGCAAGGACAATATCCATCTCTCGGAACAAAATTCACAGTCAATGGAGATGTCAAGGCTGTAGAGCCAAATTCTTTCTATGCCCGTGCCCCAGACCGCGGCGACTTCCACAACTATTACGAAACCATTGTTCTCGGCAGCAAGACCACTTCTACAGTTTACCTTCCTGACGCCTATAAAGCAACAAGCTACAACATCATGCGAAAGTCCAAAACATTTAAAGAAAACCAGGACTTTAGAAAGAACTGCAGTAACCCCATTAAAGATGATACAGGAAACAAGGAAAACGCCTGCTTCAACAGAGATTCTGACGACCAGAACAGAGCATCCCACCAATGGGACTACTGGCATGACGATGAATATTCGCCGTATGTCTATATCGACATCAAGAACGACATGTATTACCTCTACAATGCGGATTTCAGTGCAAACGATGTTCAGTTCAAAGAATACACCAACACCAACTGGAAGAACAAGACTAGGGGACAATGGGAAAACAGCACTCCTATCGGAGCCTATTTCGTAGGAGGAAAAGTATTCTACGAAACCTATAAAAATGACTACAACAATTTGATAGAAAATTGGAATTATTTGAATTATGGCGATGATTATCCCAAAAAGCTCTCGCCGTATTGCAACGCTGGAACCGATAAATTCCGCCCGGAATGCCATGTCACGCCTTGGTTCCAATCTAAAGGTACGGTTACACGAGACCCGCCCCCAACAACTGTTACCTGCGCGGATTCCGTTAGAAAGTTCTGTTATGATATTTGGGAAGAGAAACCCGGTTGCGATGGAGCTAGATTCAAAGTCGACGACATCCTTAAAACAGCCTATGACACATTTTATCCCTATCGCAAAAAAGGATGTGCCGCGACCATCACGGTGCTAGACGATGATATGCCGGCCAAAATGAACGCCTGCTATAGACAACTTTATAATGACGACAACAAAAGAAGAGATAGTCTCTACAATGATTATCTCGTAGTAGAAGTCGAATCTCGTGAATTAAAACAGAATTTTTCTGAAAATTTAAACGGAAAGTTTATCATCATCCTGAAAAATGAAACCAATCACACCGTTGTATTTCCACCAACGGCGAACAGCAACTCATTTGTCTTTTTATACATGCCAGAAAATGCATACCAACTTCAAGGTGTCAATAAAGAAGCTAGCTACAACTATTTTGTCTACCTTAAAAAGAACATAGGAACATCTACATACGGTTCTGACCACTCCATCCAACCAAACGGTGGATTGCTCTTTAACACAGACTATTTCAAAGGCTCTGTCTATGCCGAGGCGGCAAACTGTGCAAAAACAGCAGCCCTCACCTCCTCAAAGCCGATGACATTCAATAAAGAATTGCTAACAAGCTTAACCGAAAGCCGAGTTATTTGCGAAATATCCGTACCTGTTTGCGGAGGTGCTGCTCAAAGTTCCTCGTCTGCAGCTGAACCAACCAGCTCTTCCTCTAATGTTAGCGAAAATTCTATCTTCGGCAAGGATCCATACTTTATTTCCATTGCCCCGCAACTTCATGTAACACTTGAATCACAATACAAGACAACTGAAGCAGTCCCCGAAGACGCAAGCGACTTGGAAGAATCTGTTATAATCCTTCCACGCATTATTTACCTCCCGAACGATCCAAAGGGATCTCTTGCGGATTACTATTCAGCATTCTATCTGAACGGAGCAAAGACAGCAAATGATGGTTCCGCCAGTGTAGAATGTAATGGAGCCTTCCCCACAACAGGCGATCTATACGACGGTGTAAAAAAATTAAGTGGAGGAACGTTCACCTGTAAGTACAAATCGAATTACGGCAATGTTCCGTTCTATGTGGTCATTTCAGGTGCAAGCGGAAGCGTGCCTGAAGTCAAATTTGATGAAACGCAGCAAGCATTGAACCTTGGAGAAAGCGTCACAGCAAGTGTCCTCATCGACCCCTCGGAACAAACTGGCGGAAAAATCAAATTCGACTTTTCGATCTCGGACGAATACCCCGGTTGGACAGTAATACCTGCCCCGGGTGTCACCGAACGTTTAGGCGGAGGCCACAAGCGTTACTTTACTGTAGAAGTCACGCCTAACGCTTCTGAAACACAAAGAGTCAATCTATTAACGGTTGAAACAGAAGAATCAGCCGTTGATGGAGACCTTTACATCGCCCTGAGTACTCCGACAGAACTCTGCATGATTGGAAAAACAAATGTCCAACACATTTTCGTCATGGGACACACTCCAGTCTCTAGAGAAACATTATCGGATTACTGTGAAAAGTATGAAGATTGTACAGAATCGGAACTAGAGAAAAAGGATTACCCTGATTGTTATTACGAAGGCGAATGGATTAGGGCCACAGGAACAAACTGCTCCGAAGTTGTAAAGAACGACAAGTGGTCTTGCTTGACAACAAGTCCCATTTCACTAGAAGCGGTCAACACGGATGACATTCCTGCCAATTGCGAAGTCATCTTCCCGCATGACCACAACACAGTCGAAGAACCGAAGAGTGGCGACCTTGCAACCCTTTACGCATCTCTTAAAAAGAAGATGGTTGAATTGACAATTCAAATCAAAGACGCCAAGGACCCAGCCACCTATGTCCGTGTTTATGACGAACAAACATTAAAAGAAAACATCTGTACAAAAGAAAACGCACCTTGCACATTCAAGGTCATTGCAGGCGCTCCAATTGTTATTTCGCACGAAGACTACAACAAAGACAGGGAAAGTTTCTCTTACTGGACCTGCGCGGGTGCAAACTGCCCCTCTGGATTAATTCGTAACGACGAAAACGAATTCAAATTCTTTAACAGCCATACGGTTGTCGCCGAGTACAGCAAGGAATCCCATTGCTACTACGATGACTTCTCGAATACAACCGCGTTCTGTGCAGCCTATGCAGAAAACTGCATTGACACCTGCTCCGTTGAACTCGGGGAATCCAAAGCTTGTAGCCCAAGAAATGCCAAGCAATCTAAATCGCATTGGTTAATGCTTTACCACAATGATGGCGCAAAAAAATATACACCACCTAAATTCGGTTCCGGTTCAGCCTCCGACTCCCGTTCAATATTTGCTCCAACCCCAACCAATACAAATAAACAATACCATAACGTGAGCCTTATTCTCCGCAACAAGAATGCTGGGCAATATGGAATAATGAACTCCCTAATTCAAACATCAATTC
>CAMZFJ010000109.1 GCA_947306025.1 uncultured Fibrobacter sp. | reverse complement strand
ATAATCACTGGTACCATAGCGCAATGTTTGCTATTCTTGATGCTATGGACGTTACTGACGACTTGACACCTGTACAAAAGAGAATCTTCCCGAAAGTTCCACTCGGAAAGATCAAGGACTCGCTTGCTCTTTTGGAAAAGTTAGGCCTCGCCCGCAAGAACGAAGCGGGTTTTTGGAAGCCGACCAAGGAATCCATTTCCAGCGGTCCGTACAACAATGCCGAACTCATCAAGCAATACCAATTGCAATGCTTTGAACTTTCCAAGCAAGCACTCATCACGCGTCCCAAGATGCCGACCGTCATGAGTACGCTCACATTCAGTATTTCGAACAACGCCTACAAGAAGCTTGAATCCGAGCTCCAGGAATTTAAGTCCAAGGCAAGACGAATCATCAGCGAGGACAACGAAAAGGCAAACGGAGTTTACCAGATGAACCTCCACTTGTTCTCTAACCTCGATCCGGAGGTTAAAGCATGATGCAATTTAAGATTCTAAAATATGCTGGGATTGCCACCCTCGCCACATCGCTCTTTACAGCTTGCTCCGACGAAAATCACGCAGGCGTTCTCACGGAAACTGAATCCGGGACAACGATTGCAAGCATCGTCAAGGACGAAAACGGAAATCCGGTCACAAGCGCAAAGGTAAGCCTCATTTCGACAACGCACATTGCCGCTCGCATGGCGCCTATCAAGACCACGACAACAGACAACGAAGGCAAGTTCACCCTCGATAGCATTTCCGCTGGCGAATACGCTTTGCAAATCAGCAACACTGAACATACGCAGTCTGCTTACCTGACCCTTTCCATCGAAGACAACAAGTCTAACCTACAAGCACTCTCCGTCCCCGAAGCAAAACTCGAAAAGAACGCAAGCCTTGCACTCGGACTCAGCTCCTACGAACTCAGTTCAGGCGACACGCTCTGCATCACAGGAACACTCAACTGCGCCGGAGTAGGCGACACGGATGTCGATGCCGGAATCGTGACCATCAATGAAATTCCTCCAATGGAATTCACGAAGATTACGCTCATCAGAGGCGCAGGCCGCGATACCTCGACAAGAGACGTCAAGTGGGACTTTGTTCCTGGCGAAACGCTCGAAATCGAAACGGGCACGATTACAGTCAAAGTAACAAAAGAAATGACGATGACGCTTGATTCCATGATCGTTCCCGTAAAATTCAAGACGAACGTCAAGAATCCCGTCCTTGTTAGCGACAAGGGCGACACGCTCCCCCTCTACAAAGTCGAAAACGACCAAAGCAATTCAAAATACTTGACCGTTATCCCAAGCATTGATGTTGGAACATACAAATACACGGTATCGTCAAGCAATTCGGTCGTCCAGCCGACGCTAATAAAAAAAGCCTATGCAGAAACAACACCCGGCATGACCATCGTCAACAACCAAAGCTGGAAAGCGTTTGGCAGCATTCTCGGCATCAGCTTCTGGGTAACAAAGGACAATTTAACAAGCGCTAGCGATTCCATATACGTTAACACCCGTCAAAAAGAAAGCGATGTTGCCTTCAGCATAAAAGCCGGACACAAATCAGATGAGCTTTGTGCCGAATTTTACAAGAGGGATTCCACGGGTTCCAACGATACCATTAGGGATACATCTTGCCAAAAGGTTCTGGACGGAAAACGCCACCACTATTCGATATTCATCCAAAACCATCATGTTGTTATCGTAATTGACGGCAGACTCGCCGACAACAAAGACTTCAGCGACCAATTCCAATCGATTCCACCCATAACAATAGGGAATCACAAACTCGAAGACCTCGTTATCTATACGCTCGGTGATTCCATCACGCAAAGCAGCAAAAGCTGGGAGCGCCTGCTCGCTTGGCTCAGCGCGTTCTACATGTTGCAGAAGTAAGATAAAAGGTTATAGGTTGCAGGCTTTAGGTATTAGGAAAGAATCATGCACTTCGTGCATTAATAAAGGGCGGTGCAACCGCGATTATAAACCTAAGACCTAATTCCTAAAACCTAACCCCTAAATGCTATTCCCATAAATTTATATATTAAACTCCATGAAAATTCTCGTTCACGATAGAGGCTTATGCCTAGAATGCGCAGGCTGTGTCGGCGTGTGTCCCCAGATGGCGCTAGACATGTATGGACTCGACTTGCAAATTGATCAAGAAAAATGTGTCAAATGCGGGCTCTGCGCAAAAGCGTGTCCCGTAGGCGCCCTCAAGCTTCAGGAGTTGAACGATGCTCTGTAACAAAGAATACGATGTTGTCGTTATCGGCGCTGGTCCCGGCGGAAGCGTAGCCGCAAGGAATCTTTCCCGTGCAGGCCACAAGGTCCTTCTTCTCGAAAAGCGCGAGAAGGTCGGCATTCCCGTGCGCTGCGGCGAAGCAAGCACCAAGCTCGCCGATTTGCAAACTTACGGCCCAATTGACGACAGTTGCATCGAAACAATTATCAACGGGCTCTACATCTACGGTCCGAACGGTGTGGATATTGACCTCGCGCAAAAAGGCACGGGCATCATGCTCAACCGCGAAAAGTTCGACCCATGGCTCGCCCACCTCGCCGAAAACGACGGCGTGGAACTCCACACACTCGCCCGTGCTGAATTTGTCGGAAATGTCGAAAACGGAATACGCCTTGTCCGCGTAAAGCTCGGCGAAGGCGCCGGTGACACCACCGAAGAAGTCCGCGCCAAGATGGTCATTGCTGCAGATGGAGTCGAAAGCCGCATCGGAAGGCAAGTCGGTCTTGATTGCTTGCAAAAGCCCGCATTTACCTGCACTGGCGTCGATATCCAAGTGCAAGGAATCCTCACCAAGCCAGATTACCTCACGTTCTGGCAAGGTCACGACTTTATCAATGACGGATACATCTGGAGCTTCCCGAAAGTCAAGTCCAACGTCACGAACTTCGGTGCCGGATTCCTGATTTCTGGCAAGCACACTCAAAACGTTTTGGACACCACGATGGAATGGCTTTACAAGCTCTTCCCGGGTGCAAAAATCAACCACGTTGTCGGTGGCGCCATCCCGGTTTCGAGCGTTCTTAAAGATTACACGCTCGACCGCTTTGCCCTCGTGGGCGATGCCGCGCACCACACGAACCCGCTTACCGGAGGCGGCATCGCGGCGGCCATGCGCGCCGGACGGTTCTGTGCACAGACCGTCCACGAAGGCCTCGAATGCGGAGACTTGAGCAAGGCGTTCCTCAAGACTTACGAAAAGCGCTGCTACGATTACTTTGGTCGCATGCACGACTTTGAGTACAAATTCCGCAGGTTCTTGCTCAACGTCAACAAGAACGATCAAACGGAACTCTACAAGGTTCTCCAGAATTTCGCGAAGCACGGCTGCAAAAAGCGCGCCTTCTTGCAAACGCCACTCTCTTCCGCGAAAATGCTGTACAAGTTCTGGAAGTTTAAGTAACTGGTCAAAGATTAATAATTAGTGATTTATAGTAAGGATGTTCGACCCTATCGAACATCCTTTTTATATAGCGACCAATCCGTCATTTTCTTTCTCACTACTACAGGGCAATTTTCACAATCATCATAGCCGTACAAATAGCAATTTTAAACTTTATTTATATGCAAATTAGCTTTTATTTTAATTACAAATAAGAAAAATTCAAATAAATGATTCCACGTAAATTAAAAATAACTTGATTAAAAATTTTTCTCATATATTTTATGCAAAACTAATTCTTTTGTCTTAAAAATCATTTCAAAACATTAGTTTACAAAAAAAACTTGGAGAAAATAATGATAAAAAATAAAATAACGGTTTCGGCCTTAGTTTTGGTATCTGCCTATACAGCTTCAGCCGCAGAGCCAACAAAAGCATACGACCCTTACATAAAGGAAAATGTTGATTACTACCATCTTGTAAACAATTCATACGCCTACGCTCCCGCTACAGTGTATTACGATGGTCAATATCATCAATTCTATTGTTCAACAGGTAATTTATCCAACATATACTTTGCAAACGTCGATAGAGTCCGTTTCCAGGATTCGTGGGACCACATCCGTTACAGAAACTCAAAAAATGGTTCCGTTTGGTCTAATCCAGTCATTGCAATAACCCAGTCGGCAAATCCAAACAACCAATACGCATCACCCAACGATGCCGCACACGCGAACCTGCCAAAGCCGTATTTCTTGGAAACCAACGCAGAAAATTGCGCTTGCGACCCAGCCGTTGTATACGGCGATGACGGCTATTGGTACATGTTGTACGCCGGAAACATCGACAACTACAACACCCTTCTTTACCTAGCCAGATCCAAGAACATTCAAGGTCCCTATGAAAAATATTCGACTCAAGGTTGGGACCGCTGGGCAACACTTCCTACACCTGTTTTGAAGAAAAAGACCTATCACGCTGCGAACGATGCTTCCATTTACGGCATTGGACAGCCCACGATTGTTAAAGGTCTTGACGGAAAATTCCATGTATGGTTTGCCGAAATGGACAACGTTCATTTCATTAAAAATGGGCAAAAATACGCAAAGCGCTATCACGTCGCAGTCGATCGTTTGATTGACTTAAAAAAGGTCAACCTCGACAATCCATCGAAAAGCCAAATCAAAATAGATGAATTAACGCAGAATGACGCCAACCCTATCGATGCCCAGGATAGGACAAAATGGCCTTTGGTTGACTTCGGCGAAGTTCGTTGGAACGCCACTAACAATAAATACGAAATGTGGCAAGCCGACAAATACATGAGTGAAAACACATACATTAAAAAGTATTATTCCACCAACGCCGTCAATTGGTATGTCGACAACTCCTATCGCGAAGGTCCATACAACTACATTCACAACCTTGGCGTTTCTGGCGACGTTCACGGGAAAATATACGACAACAAGTACTTGCTATCATTTAGCGGTCCGAAAAGCCTCAGTTACAATTATTCCAACATGCAGTCCAACAACTATGTCGACGCAAATGGAGGAATTCCCGTAGCGCTCGGCATCTGGCCCATGTGGCAAAAACTCAACAATATGAGCTGGTCCAGCAAGACAGTTTCATACAGCGCAGAGAACAATTTCGGCGTAAGCAAAAGCGACGTAAAGAACTTGACATTCTTCGAAGGTGACTTTGACGGTGACGGAGTCTATGAACTCGGCGCAGTTGATCTGAACACCTCCAAATGGTATTTGCGTTCTAGCCGTAACTCAAATGGGAAAAGTTCCATATGGGGGAAAAAGTTCTTTACCATAAGCGGTAGTTATAAAATTGTATACGGCGATTTCGATGGCGATGGCATTACGGATTTCGGCGTTGTCACATACAAGAAAAGAGATGGAGTCATGTGCGGTTATTGGAGAGTACATTCAAGCAGAACAAATAATCTTGGCGTTCCTCATATTCCAGACAATTGGGAATGGTACGGCTTGACTAAAGACCATTCTTTGCTTAACGGGGACTACGATGGCGATGGTATCGTCGATCTAGTAGCATTCTTACCGAGCAATAAGACCTGGTACATGATATCCAGCATGGACGGTGCGTTCATGAACATGCGAAAAATCACAAGAACAAAAAATACAGCATCAAAATCGCTATTTGAATATAAAGAATCAGGAATTAGCGGAAGCAACGTGATGCCGATTGCAGGAGACTTTGACGGAGACCATATTACAGACCTTACAATCGTAGACACAAAGAAAAACCTTTGGTACATTCGATCCAGCCAAACAATGGATCACATGTCGCTGAATTATGTTGGTAACGGTTCCTTTAAAACGATGGAAAGTTGGCCGCTCTACATGATGCGAGATGTATCCGATAACGGAACACCAAGCAACATGAACAATGTTCCTGACGATGCAACTAGCTACAAATACATGACTGGCGATTTCGACGGTGACGGCGTGTACGATTACCTCATGTTCAAGCCCACGACAGGTGTTGGCAAGATGCTGTTGAGTAGAGTAAGATATACTGGCCCCAATTATATGATGAGGCTTAATTCTGTCAGGACAGTAAACTTCCCGAAGGCAAAAAATTTGACAGACAAAGAATTCTTTGTCGGAGACTTTGATGGAAACGGTTATTCCGATATTTGCATTGTAGATTTAAAGACTTACAAGTATTACATTTACTTCTTTACTACCGACGCAAATTACAATACAACCGCATCGAATACAGTTAAGTATGCAAAGATTCCGACATCGTCATCGCTTAGCAAACAGTCCGTTCAAGAAGAAAAGCAAACTCCGGAAGTGGAATCTGTAAAACCGCTGAGCAAGATTTCTTTACACGTTCAGGATAGAGTCTTGAATGTATCAAATCTTTCTAACGGCGATGAAGTCTTCGTTATGGATGTTCGCGGCAAGGAAATTGCTCATAAGACATCTTACGGCACAGAAGTTAACTTCAACATTCCTGCAAGAGGCACGTACATTGTACGTGCAGGCAAAAAGAACCATCTGGTCACAATAAAATAACGACCATTTAAAATGCTT
>CAMZFJ010000108.1 GCA_947306025.1 uncultured Fibrobacter sp. | reverse complement strand
TAGTTTTATAGTTCAGATTTTCGGCCATCCAAGTTTGCGTTCCGATAGTCACCGTCTTATAAGTTCGGTTATCGCGTATATCTTTAAAGGTTCCTTTAACAACATCCAAAGGAGATACAAAAGGCGAAACAACTAAAGTATCCGAAGACTTTTCAGAGTCATCGATCTTTTGTTCCGCATCGTCTTTAACACAACGAACAGAAAGCTTGCTTCTACTATCAATCGGTTTTTGCCAAACACTATTGTATCCCTCCGGCAAACCAGATTCTGGAGATAAATGAGAGAAATCTGATTTACAACGTTTAAGGCTTAATCGCTTTTTCTCATAAGCATGGCGATAACTTCCGCCTAACTCAACATCATAAACTTCCATATTTCCTGAATGACGGGAAAACGTAAAACTTGTGGCACTCCAAAAATAGGCCATACGGTCTTTCTCCTTGTAGCCACTAGAGTAGAACCCCGCAGGAAGAGATGTAAAGCCGAACTCGTCCGTTCCGTTATCGAAATTTTTTCCATTCAAATCTTTCCAGCCATGCATTGACTTGAGCTTTTGACCAGCTAAGGCCACTCCACCAGTCGCATCAATCAAGGTATCCCATTCCGCTCTTGTGGGCAAATGCCAACCCGCTGGGCACGCATCCATCGCATCAGTCCATTCGTAAAGGCGACCATATTTTGTACAGTTTCGGGCACGGTTATCATAACAGGAACTGCCGTCTATTTTGTAATTCAGGTTTTGTGCCATCCATGTTTGTTTACCGACCGTTACCGTTTTGTAAGTTTGTCCGTCACGGGAATCGGTTATGGATCCTATCGCATTTGAAGAATCCGGCCCCGGCACAGAGGCCGGGGTGACAGTCATAGAATCTGAGACCGTGACAACGTCCTTGCGTTTTTGATCAAAAGTCTCTATCGCCTTTCGTCTCTTTTCTTTCTCCTGTCTGGGTTCATCCTTGACGCAACGGACTGATTTATATTTACTCTTAAGCCCTGCCGTTTCAAAAAAAATATTATTTCTCAAAGTATAAGATTCCGCTTTATAAAGCCTACCCCCTAGGCTTTCTTTATAATATTCCGAAGATGTCCAAAAGTCAACAGCATCCATCAATTCGGGCCATCCGCTTGCAGTCCTAAACTCCCAACCCGCTCTAGACTTTCCGCCGAGAGCATAAATCGTATTACCCCAATCCACTTGCGTTGCCAAATGCCAACCCGCAGGACAAACCTCATTCGCTTCATCCCATGTGTAAAGACGACCATATTTAGCGCAATTACGTTTATCATTCTTATAGCACTTGCTGTCGGGCGTTTTATAGTTGAGATTCTGAGCCATCCAAGTACGCTTACCAATAGTCATTGTTTTGTACTTTCGCCCATCGCAAGGATCCTTCATAAAGCCGTATGTGATTTTGACTTTCTGTTCGGCCTTTTGACTACTCGAAGAAAGCTCCGAATCACTAGATGAGAAAGTTTCAATCGCCTCGCTGCTACTAGACAACATCTTTGCAATATCGCTAGCCTTGCCGTCAGAATCACCGCACGCAACAAGAGCCGCAAATACGCAAAAAACGCCCAAAGGCAACAAGGCAACTCGTTTACTCATGATTTCCATCCTTTATTTAGGACATAATTACAAATTTACCAAACATGTCGCAAGGATATTTTGGTAAAAAATATTTTTTGGTTGTTGGGCAATTTCTATTTTTACGCTAGAATGGCAAATTTCGGATATAGCTTTTTATTGGTTCTGGCGGCATTCCTTTGGGGATCCACCTTTGTCGCGCAAATCGAAGGGAACGATGTGGGTCCGTTCGCTTTTGTGTGCATGCGAAATTTTATTGCGACCGGAGTCCTTTTCGCATTCGCCAACATTTTAGATAAACTAGGTAAAAATCCAAGACGCCCCAAGAACAAGGAAGACCGTCGCAAACTTTGGAAAGCAGGCATACTCTGCGGACTGACGCTTTTCTTCGCGATGAACTTGCAGCAGACTGGACTATTCCTTGGCTGTTCCGCCGGAAAGGCTGGATTCCTCACTACCTGTTATATAATCTTCGTCCCAATTTTGAGTCTGTTTTTCGGCAAGAAAATTTCAACTAAGATTTGGCTTTGCGTTGCCATTACGGTCGTGGGGCTTTATCTGCTCTGCATCAAGGGCGATTTTTCCATCGAGATATCGGATTCAATTTTGCTCCTGTGTGCACTCGCCTTTGCAAGCCACATCATGGTCATTGGCAGGTTCGGCACGCACGTCGATAACATCAGGCTTTCGGCAATCCAGTTTCTCGTAGTTGCAACACTTTCCATTTTCCCGATGTTCTTTGTCGACTTGAAAGGGAGTTTCGCAGGCTTTGGCAACATTGTCGAAGTTTATTCGCATTTCAAGCCATGGATTCCGCTTTTGTATGCCGCCATTCTTTCGAGCTGCGTGGCATTCACTTTGCAAATTATCGCCCAAAATAAAATCAGGCCCACCCTAGCATCGCTATTGATGAGCCTGGAATCAGTATTTTCTGTAATTTCTGGATGGGCTGTTCTTGGCGAACGATTCACGCTTCAGGAAGGAATCGGCTGCGTTTTAATGTTTACCGCCGTCATTCTCGCCCAAATCGATTTCACAAAGACGTAATCCTATTCCAAGTCCATTAGCAACTACAGTGCATTATATTTCACCTAATCCTTCACACAGCGGACAGACAGATTCGCATCCTCGGATATGTATTCCCAAACAACCGAATTGTAATTCTTCGGCAAACAAAGATCTTCGTTCTGCAAGACATCTATATCATGCGAAGAATCATAGCGATGCCATTGAAGCAATTTTGATGTTGGATATCTATTCTTTTCTTCTTTTTCCTTTTGCAATTCACATCCTAAATCATCATAAGCCCCTCCAAATTTTATAGAATACGTTTTACCATCATTTGTATAGCCCCAAAAATACGCTTTATGCCCCAAATCACGTGCAGAACCATTTATATAGCCACCCGGAAGCGCAGAAAAGCCGTAATCATCCGTACCATTGCCATATTCTTTCCCCCTTAAATCTTTCCAGTCGCTAGACGATCTGAGCACACGTCCCACAGATAAAGTATCTTTCACAGTAAAAAACAAAGTCATCCAATCAGTCAGCTTCGGCACATGCCAACCTGTTGGGCAAGCATCCTTAGCTCCCTCCCACGAATAAAGGCGACCATATTTAAGGCACTTTGTCGAATTGAAGCCATAGCAATAACTTTTTTCGGTCTTGTAATTCAAATTCTCCGCCATCCAAGTCTGCGAGCCAATTCGTACAGTCTTGTAAGTTTGTCCGTCACGAGAGTCTGTTATGGAGCCTTCCGTCTCTTGTCCCGGAACAAGTCCGGGATGATAACCGTCTCTTGCCTTTTGCCTATCACCATCCTTAATACAGCGGACAGAGTATTCTCTATGCTTACTATCCATGGTTAAGCTTACGCTGTCATTTTTTGCAGACAAAATCATCAAATACGATTCATAGGAATCATACTCCGTATAGTTCCAAAATTTTGCAGATTCATGATAAAACACAGGAATTACAGAAAACCCATAATCATCCGAGCCATTATGAGAGAACGATGTCCAAGAACCGCCAATAATTTCAGAAGCAAACCAACCTTCCGTAACCTTAAGCATCTTACCGGCTAATGATGTTCCACCAACAGAAGCTATCAAAGTATCCCAATCAGCATTCATAGGCAAACGCCAACCCGCAGGGCAAGCATCCACAGCTTCGTTCCATGGATACAGACGACCGAATTTAACGCAATTGCTGTCAGCATTTTCATAACAGGAACTCTTTGCCGATTTAAATTTCAAATTTTCCGCCATCCAGGTTTGATTGCCTATCGTCACCGTTCTATATTTCCGACCGTCTCGTTTATCTTTAAAAGTCCCTTTGACGACATCCGAAGGCGGAACAAAAGATGCAACAAACAACGCCTCCGATGAAGATGAAATCGCTCCCGCATCATTTTCTCGTCTTGGATAGCGAGCCTGTCGAACCACATCACTCGCCTGTAGAACCGAAGTTCCGTGCTTTTGTTCAACATCGTCCTTAACGCAACGAACAGAAAGCCGATTATCATGATTCATGTCAGACCAAACTGCTCGTTCATAGTCCTCCGGCAAGCTGTAATCATGTTCTATTTTTAAATCGCAACGATTAAAATAACGTTTTTGACGTTCATACTTTTCATTATCATAATCGCCCCCCAATTTCAAATAAAAGAAAAGATTTTCATAATAAGACGGAGCTTTGCTAGAACTCCAGAAGTAAGCCTTATAATCTTTATTTTCGAATTCACGCGAAAAATAGCCTGCAGGAAGAGCGGAAAAGCCGAAAGCATCCGTACCATTACCGAAATTTTTCCCTTTCAAACTTTTCCAACCCCGCTTAGACTTGAGCATTTTACCAGCTAAAAGCGCTCCACCAGCATTAGAAATCAAGGTATCCCATTCCGCTTTTGTCGGCAAATGCCAACCCGCAGGGCACGCATTCATAGCATCAGCCCATTCATAAAGACTCCCATATTTTGCACAGTTTACGGCTCGATTATCATAACAGAAACTGTCATCCATTTTGTAATTGAGATTTTGAGCCATCCAAGTCTGCTTGCCGATTTTTACCGTCTTGTAAGATTTACCATTCCGCGGGTCTGTCATGACCCCCATGATTCGGCGATGCTTACGAACAATTGCGTTTTTCCCAGAAGTCTTTACTTTTAACGATTTTTCTACGCCCTTATTCCCATTCCCCTCCCGTCTCTCGTCTTTAATCTCTCGTCTTTCGTCTCTTACACAACGTACCGATTTCAACTCACTTTTGTATTGCTTCGCATAATAAAGTTCACTACCATCCAAAGTGAAAGATTCCGCAGTAGGGCACCCATACCCCTCATTTTTTCCATAACATTCTGTTGAGCTCCAAAAACGAAACACTTCACTGGAATTACCCCAACCGCTTGCCTTCTTAAAAAACTTGCCCGCAACCTCGTTTCCGCCCAATAGAGAAATCAACCGTTCCCATTCAGACATTGTCGGCAAGTGCCATCCCGCAGGACAAATTTCCATGGCTTCTTCCCAATCGTAACGACGACCGTATTTAGCACAACTGCGTTTGTCATCACCAAAACACTCGCTATAGGGAGTTTGAAAGTTAAAATTCTGAGCCATCCAAGTTTGATTGCCAATCGTCATTGTTTTGTATTTCTTTCCATCGCAGCGATCTTTCATAAAGCCGTATTTGATTTTGACTTTTGACGGAGCCTTTCCGCTACTGGATAACATTTCCGTACTCAGACTACTCGAAGAAAGCTCCGAATCACTAGATGAGAAAGTTTCAATCGCCTCGCTGCTACTAGACAACATCTTTGCAATATCGCTAGCCTTGCCGTCAGAATCACCGCACGCCACAATGGCGGCGAGCACCACAAAACAAACAAAGAATGAAACGAAAATTCGTCTATGCATAAATAAGACCTTTATCCTCAATATACAAATTTCACATTTATTCTATTACTTTTTATTAGCCCGTTCAGCGGCATCTTCAATTTTTTCCTATTATAATTAACAATCCTGGAGAGCAAATGATTCACTGTTTAAGAGTCTTTATTGCATTTTTGTGTGTTACGTTGTTTTGGGAACTCAACGCTTGTACTTCAGGCGTACGCGATTCCGTTCAAAAGGAATCGACGGTTCAATGGTATAACGACACCACAGCTTTGCAACGCGCTTTGAACAAGGCGATTGAAGATGCACAAGTTCTTGACGAATCCAAAGTTTCGCACACGCTTATGCCCCTCGGCGAATCAGTTCCTGAGGAAGAATGGATTGATGCAAACGGCACAAAGATGGTTCTTGTGCTTACCATGCTGAAACACGATGCACTAAAGTATTACGCCAAAGACACATTTGAGCTCAATTATGAATCAGGAATTTGGGTAACGATTCCCGCCGATTGGAAACGCCGTCGCGCAGAATTCGAGGGGATGGACAGCGTAGAATCCCGGATGCGAATGGTGCAGATGCTCGGCATGGGCGTAAACTGCGACTTTGGCGATATCGTAGAATTTTACGCCGATGCGAAAGGGATTTTTCGACCGGCACACGATCCAGACATCACCACCAATACCTCACCCATAGATTTTCCCGATAGCGTTGATTCAACGGTTGTCATTGGGGTAACGAATTTCTGCAAATGGTTTGCGAGCAAGCGTTCTACCGCATACAAAAAAGATTCGGCTCTTCCGTGGACGCAATTGGGCTACACCTACGACTGGCACGAGGGCGCCACCCGCGAAGGACTATCTGAATATATCGTATCGCACCAAACAAAAATCATTGTAAAACGGCGAATCGGCAGCTGGACATTCATCAAAGATTTGCTGAAGAAATAACAAATACCAGCATCAGCAATCCATGAATTTCTAACTTTCTTTCTAGAATGGCAAATTTCGGATATAGCTTTTTATTGGTTCTGGCGGCATTCCTTTG
>CAMZFJ010000107.1 GCA_947306025.1 uncultured Fibrobacter sp. | reverse complement strand
ATAACGATGATTAAAGAAAAATTCGCGCGTTTCTTCCATCGTTTTTTCGTTCACGTAAAGACGAGTTTCCTCGAACGAAGAATCGCCTTTAAACGCATTATCAAGCGTTACAGCCGCACTACGCGCGACCTCGAAATTTTCATGCCCGACAAGCACAGAAATATTCCGCACAGAACGCGCACTGAGAACTTTTTCTGCAGCGCTCACATTTTTGATTTCATCGGAATCCGGCAGAATCGAATACAAGTCAGAATCAATCTTCCACGGAACAGAAAGACCGAGAATAATCAAGATGGCATGAATCGCCACCCACAGGAAAATTCCCGTTTTTGCATTCAAGTGTTTTCCGTCAAAGAACTTCATAAAGGACTCGTTTTATGGTACAGAACTCGTGCGATCCGGTGCAGCCTTCCCGACCGTTTTGTAATTCAAGAACTCAAATAATGTTAGAGAATTTTCCGCATCTGTAAGGAGCACTCTATCAATGTTTTTGCAAGCCTCAATTACAATATTTGCAACAACCATGCGAACAATTCCTTCACGCGGCACAAGCCCCATTTTAAAACCGCACGGTTGCTTCTGATAATACACATTAAAGTTCTTTTCTAATTCAGAAATTTTCCCAGAAAAAAGCGCCTGGATATTATTCGAAAAATCAGCAAACATGGGATTGTCTTTCGTCAAAAGCATGTGCGATTGGCCGCTCGAATCACGTTCAAAAACACCGCCATTATTAAGCGCCAATTCCGAAAAAATCGGCTTTTGCGTTTTCCAGACAATGCCATTTTTTTTAGAAATAAGGAACGTCCCTGTCGAAATAAACTTCCGATTGTTTTTTTTGATAGATTTGGTCTGTTTAAAATCGCCCGAAGCGACTTCGTAATTCATGACCTTCGCTAATGATTTTTCCAATTCATGCTTTGTCTTTTTATTCACTGGATGGTTAAATACATCGGCCATTGCAAAGCCACAGCCGCAAAATACGCACAATAATAAAACACAAATATTCCGCTTAAACAACAACATAGCAAACACCTATTTCTTTGCAGTCTCCGATTTTTCTGAAGACTTTTCAGGAGAATTTTCTTTTGCCAAACAAGCCTTTACCTTATCCACAAAACATGGCGGGCACGCCCAAAGCGATTCCTTCGTCTTCATATCAACCGCCATTTGCGTGCTTTCGGCTTTTGTCAGCACAACACCAGTTTCGGCATCGACAAACTTGTAAGAAAGTTTCATGCATACTTCGTATTCCATCAACGTCACTTCGGCACGAATTTTCTGCATAAAAATCATCGGGCGTACATATTTAATATGCAAATCGACAACCGGCCAGATGTAGCCACTCCGCGTCATTTCGTTGTAATCATATCCAATCTTGCGGAGCAACGCACAACGGGCCACTTCCATAAATTTCACATAATTGCCATGCCATGCGACTTGCATAGAATCGACATCGTAAAACTCGACTTGAAATTCAACACTGTCTTTGATTCTTTTCACAGCCATAAAAACTACAAAACTCCATTAGACATCATAGAATTTTTTTCGAATCAGTTCCAAAGTGTTGCGCAAGTCCTTTTCGAGCTGGCGGTCGCATTCTAGTGGTGCGAACTTGGAAAACACCTGGTCATAAGTAGCCTTCAGATTCTTAATACGTTCTTTAGAAATTTCACTACGCTCCAAGCGAATGCGTAGCGCTTGTGCCGCAGCCAAAAGCGTTGCTGCCGTAACTTGTTCCGTAAGTTCCAAAATGCGGATGCAGTCACGGGCCGCAATTGTTCCCATGCTAACCTTATCTTGGTTGTGGCATTCCGTCGAACGGCTAAACACGCTCATCGGCATCGTGAGGTGGAGCGCTTCGGCAGTCCAAGCCGATACTCCAATTTGCACAGCCTTAAAACCATGGTTGATATCGTAATCGCCCTTGCTTCCGGCCAAATTCGGCGGCAAATTGCGGTTGAACTTGATATCGACAATCATCGCCAGCTGACGATCCAAGAGGTCCGCAATGTTTGCAACCATGTTCTTGAGGGTGTCCATCGCAAGGCAAATATGACCGCCATAGAAATGCCCACCATGAAAAATATTCTTCGTAAACGGATCGACAATCGGATTATCATTTGCACTATTGAGTTCAATTTCAATTAATTGTCGCAAAAAAGCGCTAGAATCATAGAATAGCCCAATGATATGCGGAGCACAACGCAACGAATACGGATCTTGAATTTTTTCGGGGACAACATTCTTGGCAATATCAAGATTTAGCGCACAGCGAATTTTCTTTGCGGCAAGTCCCAATCCTGGATGCGGTTTTGCTTCGAACAAACGTTCATAATAATGGTATGCATTGCCCTTCATGGCAACTGTAATCATCGCCGTGATTCGGCAAGCCAGGTCGCACAAGTATTCAGCACGGGAATACGCCATGCATGCAATCGCATTCATCGCTGCAGTACCATTCATAATGGCAATTGCTTCTTTCGGGCGGAACTTGTGCGGGGTAATTCCCAGTTCCTTCATTACATCTAAAGACGGCCTACGTTCACCCTTGTACATCACGTCGCGTTCACCGATTACGGCACCAGCCAAATACGAAAGCGGAGTCAAGTCACCGCTCGCCCCTACCGAGCCCTCTTGCGGAATCAGCGGCAAAATATCATTTTGCAAAAAAAGAGCGATAATTTTTAGTAGCGCATAGCTCACGCCCGAAAATCCCTGCGCAAGCGTGTTCAAGCGAACAGCCATAATCGCGCGAGTTGTTTCTTCATCAAAGTAATTGCCGAGACCACACCCATGAAAACGAGTCAAGTTTATCGGCAGTTGGCCATAATGTTCCGGCGGCAACACCTGCGTGCAAGAATCACCATATCCCGTTGTCACACCATAAATGCCACCATGTTCTGCCAAAGCTTCATCCAAAAATTCCGCACCAGAATCGATTTTCCTTTGGAATTCCGCGGAATCATCTAGTTTAACAGTCGCTTGCTTTTTCGCAATGGCAACAATATCTTCGATAGTAAGTTTACCGTTTCCGATAACAACTGTTTTCATCTGAATGTTCTCCACCTATTTTTCGACACTTTCCCAGAAATTGTAGAAATTATACCACTGGTAAGGATGTTCTTTGCAAAGTTGTTCCAAGATTTCCGTATATTCACGTAATAACATTTTCAAACGCTCAGGGCGTTCCTTGCGCGAGCAATCTAAAGACGTTTTCGCACGAATCACATGCATTTCGTAAGGCGAACGGATATTGAAATCGTGTTTGCGAATACCAAAAACAAAATACACAGGCGCATTTAAAATGCCCGCAAGCGAAAACGCACCTTCAGGGAAATTCGCTTTTTCGCCAAGGAAATTCGTTTCGATGACACGGTTTCTTGTATGCGCCGAAGTGCGGTCCCCTGCAATCACTACAAGATTTCCTTCAGCGATTTTTTCTTTCATCCAAATCGCAGAGTCCACATCAATGCTATTCGCATCAATCATATTTTCCATCAATTCAGGATTTAATTCACGAAGGAGCGCATTAAACTTTTTGGAGCCCGACAAATCAACCACTGGATAAACGCGAAAATCTTTTGATGTATGATACTCGCCATAGCCTGTCAGCGAGCGCAACATTTCCATATTCCCCAAATGCGAGCATAGCAAGAAAGCACCTTCACCTTTGTTAATTTGTTCAACTAGCAAAGACAAATCATCATTTTGCTTTTCGATTTGATTTAGCTTTATAGCCCCTTTCCAGCCCAATAGCTTTTCCATCATGGAAAGCGCAAACGAAAGGATATGTTTGTACGTTCCAAATACGCCAACATGCACTCCCATTTTGCGCAAATGTTCGAGGTAAACTTTAGAACGCGCACGAACTGGAGCCGCCCCGATCCAGAAAAAGAAACAAATAACAGCAGTACACACTTCCACCAAGAAAAGTGGCAAATGGCACACAATCCAAAGCATAAATCGAAAATGCCACGGACTCCCACCAACTTCTTCTATTTCGGACCAATGCTCACTCATAAGCGACGCCAAATAATCAAAGGAAGCCGAAGCACCATGCCAATGCAAAGCATCGTATGCGTCATCGAAATCACAACGTTATCATGGAACATTCTAAAGTTCGAAACACCATCTTTGGGGTAATGCACCTTTACCGGGAAAAAGCGCATCTTCACGCCAGCCCACGAAAGCTTCACAATCATTTCAATATCAAAGCCCATGCGTTTATTGCGCAAGCGTTTCATCACAGGCCAAGAGGTTGCAAGCGGGTACACGCGAAAGCCGCACATCGCATCTGGAATTTTAAGCGAAAGCGTTTCAACCGCAACCCAGAAATTCGTAATCTTGCGGCCTTGCTCACGCGCTTTCGGTACTGTTTCATCGT
This sequence comes from uncultured Fibrobacter sp., assembly GCA_947306025.1. Next base: position 2,145 of record CAMZFJ010000107.1, on the reverse strand, counting down.
ACTCTGGATAACCGCAAATCAAACTTTCGGGATGCTCTTTGGCTTCGTTAACGAAAAACGGAATAGCCTCCATATCGTGCTGGCCATCGGCATCGACTTGCAAGGCATGCGTAAAGCCTGCGGCAACAGCAGCTTCCATCCCCGTGCGCATCGCAGCCCCTTTTCCGAGATTGCGTTTATGCGTCACCAGTTCCACGTCCGCAAATTCTTTTGCAATCTCAAAAAGAACGTGATGCCCTTCGGGAGTGTTGCCATCGTCTACAAGAATCACGGGAATGTTCAAAGCAGCAAGCGATTTCACGACATTTCGCGAAGCGTTTTCGTGGCGATATACAGGCACGATGGCACAAATTTTCACCACATTACTCACGATTTTCTCTTGCCCCCACAACGGCGATATTCGTTTGCATTACCATCGAACCATTCGAGAATGAAGTTTCGCCATCAACACTTGTAAATGCAAATGTCACCTTGCCCGCATCCGCATCATAACTGATTTTCACCATGACCGGTACATCTGGCAAAATGGGATTTGCAAAACGAGTGCGGTTCATTTTCGAAAGACCCTTGGGCACATCCAGAAAATTCCGCGCGAGGCGTAAAACCATATCCACCTGCACTACGGCAGGCAACAACTTGAAATCTGGGAAATGACCATCAAAGTAATCGCTTATTGCAGGGAACAAAAGCTTTGCCGTCAACACGCCCGGCTCTCTGCGAAACTTTAGAATCTTGAAATTCGGGCTTTCCGCAAGTCCAAAAAGCGCCTGGATATCGCGCATGCGAATCTTGCCTTCCGTATTCTGCGGAAGTTCTTCAAGGTAGCGCCACTTCTTGGGCGAAACCGTATTTTCAATAAACTTCAGCAAATAATCATGGAAGAAATTATTGATGGCAAGTTTCGGAGCGCCAGCAAATTTTTCACGACCAGATTCGTTCAGCACAATCGCAGCCGCCAAATACTGGCGTTTGCCCACCATCGGGACCACGCGCACATCTTGCACCAAGCCGGTCTGCTTCAATCGATTTTCAACTTCGGGGAGCGAAATGCGCTTTTCTTCAATTTTCACAATCGAATCCGAACGCCCCTTGAGCAAAAAGCGACCGTCATCATAAAGATCCACCAAATCGCCTGTCGTAAAGCCTTCCGCTTCGAGAATGTAGCTCGACTTGATGTTCAGACAACCGTTTTCGGCAAGGCTCATTTTGCAAACTTCAAACGGAGTCCACACCGCTCCATTCTTAGATTGACGATAAGCAATGCCGCCCGTTTCGGTACTGCCATAAATTTCCATCGGCCAATAGCCAGTAAGTTCGCAAGCCTTGCGCGCCACATCTTCAGGCAACGGGCCGCCAGACGAATAAATAATCGGCGGGCATTTAAAACAAAACGCTTTATCCGTTTCTGCAGACAAACGTTTCAAGAACGCAGGACTTGACGCAATTACAGCGGCCTCATCTGCCATGTTCGCAAGTTCCGTCGGGAAATCAACGCGGTGCCTGCGGAACGGGAGCCCTGTTGCAATCGGGAGCAATGCCGTAAACAACAAACCGTAAATATGATGGTGGTTTACCGTGCTATAAACCTTGCGATTTACCCAATCATTTCCAAAGACTTTCACAAGTTCAAAAAGTTCATTTTCAAATTGCAAAAACAACTTATACACGGCCTTCGGTTCACCCGTCGTGCCAGACGTGTACATGACCATTTCGGCTTTGGACTTGTCGAACTTGCCGAACTTGAGCGGCGCGCATTTATCGTTTGCGCATTCTCCAGCATCTTCAGCCGCCGCGCAATTCATGCCAGCGCAACGGCCATCAAGCACATCCTGAATCATCGTCGCATCAGCATCGCCAGCAAACGGTTCGTCCGTCAAAAATCCGTATTCCGGTTTCTTGATTTCCTTGATAAAAGCTTCTTGCCGGTTTGCCGTCACAAGCGCCTTGCGCCCACTCTGGAGCATCGCGAGCAAAGCCACCGTAAAGTAATACGAATCTTCGCAATGCAAAATCCACGGCGTATTTTCACGCGCTTCCAAGTAATAGCGCACCTTGGAAACATCTTTAATAAAATCACCCCAAGTTCTGCCAGACCCCTCGGAAGCATCAAAACTCACAAGCGCGCCTTCTGGGCGAGAATCCTGT
>CAMZFJ010000106.1 GCA_947306025.1 uncultured Fibrobacter sp. | reverse complement strand
ATGCTACAACGCTAGAGCTGGACTGCACGGCAGAGCTACTACACGTTGCCGAACTCGACGAAGACGAAATATCGTCAATAGAAGCAACGACATTAATCTTGCCCGTTACAGTCTTTGTTTCTCCATAATAATCCGTCAATTCAAACGAATAAGTATATTCATGGGTTGCCGATTTAGAATCCACAGCACCATAAATCTTAACTTGCTTCTTTTCTTTATCTTGTTCCACCTTCAAATTTTTGGGGATACCCTTACCATCAATGTTTTGCACATGGTTGTACTGATAAACTATCGGAACAATCTCTTGGCCAGCAACAACCGTTTGATTATCGCTACCTTCAATAACATCGAACGACATAACCCCAGCTGCTACATTAATCGTCGCCTTTGCACTCGCATTGTTGTCGGCACCAGTGACTGTAAGCACAACTTCATACGGGCCCTTAGCATTTTCTTCAACCAGCCCTGTAATAGTCACCGTATTACCATCTTTTTTAAGCCCGTAACCACCCGGGAAATTCGCAAGCTCACAATTAGAGCCATGTTCTACCTTGAAAACAATCGGCTTGATAGAATCGCCGGCAGTCAGCGACTGCGTTTCATTTTCAATGACATATACCTTCGTCTCTACAGACTTATGAATCACATCAACGTTTGCAAAAGCGGTATCATTGTTATTTTCACCAATTGCAATAATTCTTATCGTGTATAATCCACCCTTCAAATTCTCATCGACAGTTCCACTGCACGTGAGCTTATTTCCTTCTACACTATACGCAAACGATCCTTTTAACGATCCTTCGAACTTAAATGAAGATAAACTTTCATCGACATGAACATTTGCAAACTCGAACACGACAGGCTCAATCTCATTGCCCGCCAGGACTTCCTGTCTTGCTTTTTCACTAACAAGTTTTATTGATGTGCGAGCCTTGCCACTTTTCACAACAATCGTTCCCGACATGCTCTTTTCATCGCCTTGGTCGTTCTTAACAGTGACTTTGTATTCATAATCACCAGACATTACATCGCTATTTACAGAGCCGACAATCATGATTTTATGTTTTTTTTCATCAATATTCTTTACAAGTCCAGACGGGAGTCCACTCACGCTATAACTTGTTATTCCCTCGTAATCGAAAACGATAGGTGTAATAGACTTACCCGCAGTGACTTCCTGATTCACGTCACCGCTACTTTTATTCCATTTTAAAGACAACGTTTCTTCTTTTTCCAGCACAGTGAACTCGAACTCAGTCTTAGCGAACTTGCCTTCATTGTCTTGGACGACGATAAATGCATTGTACGTACCAGCGGGAATATCATCTCTCATCTCTCCCGCAATTTCACATCTAGAGCCCACCCACCTTTTCGACAATCCAAAATTTTCCAAAAAATTCGTCGATGAATATTCTGGAACAACATTTTCGGCAAGGCCAGTATTTTCATATAGAATCGTAATCGGCTTAATTTCATCGCCAGCATACACGGTCTGGGAAAGTTCCCCTGACAGAACCTGTTGCGTGATTTTTTCCGAAGCCTCATACGTTTCAGCGGCATTTGCTACCGCAAAGAACAAGGCAAAAGCCAACGCCATGATTTTTTTCATATAGCCCTCCTTTTTTCGCCCCTAAAAAGGCCAAGGTCACCTACTAAATTACAAATATAAAAATATTGAAAGAGCCGCATTCCCTGCGGCTCCATTCCGATTACTTTCCGAGCAATCTGTGGTTCACGTGCGCTTCGACGACGTTCACCACGTAGTCCCCCAGCTTTTCGCAGTCGTTCACCACATCCATGTAATGCACGCCAATCTGGTAGCTGTAGCGCTGCGCATTGATATCTTCGATATTCAAGTCCTTGAGCATCTTGCGGTAGTCGTTGATTTCAAATTCCAGCGTCATCGTATTCGAAGCCTTCGTATGCGGCTTGTCCTCGATAACATTCACCATCTGCACTAGCGCCTGGTCGCAAAGTTTCATCATGTTTTCTATGCGGCTGTACTGATCCTCGGTAAAATCTTCCTCAAGATGGAACTTGCGATTGATGGCGCGAGCCATGTTATAGCAAGCATCGCCGATACTTTCGATTTCAGAAATTTCCTTCTGCATGCACTGCAACATCGTCTTACTTTCGATACTCAAGCGACCGCCGCTGACCTTGTTCAAGTATTCACCAATTTCAATTTCAAATCTGTCGCTGATACCTTCGTACTTTTCGATGCGAGCAAACAGCTTTACAAAGTCCTCTTCATTTTTCATCTTGAGAAGGTCCGGCAAGAATCGGAACATCTTGAGAGTGCGTTCTGCAAAGACGTTGATTTCCTTGCGAGCTTCAAAGAGAGAAAGTTCTGCCGTACTCATGAGGCCACCGCTGATAAACTTGATGCGGAAATCTTCGCCGTCTTCCTTTTCCTTGATGATCTTGCAGATGAGCGTCTCCATCGGCTTAATGAACCAGATGAGGAGCAGCACGTTGCAAAGGTTGAATGCGGTATGGAATCCGGAAAGTGCGTATGTCACGCGAATGCCAGCCTGAGCAATTTCTTCTTGTGTCTGCGGCACGAACGTCGGGTCAAAGCCGACAAAATGGCAAACCATGTTCACAAACGGGTGGAACAAAATCAGCACCCACACCACACCGAAAATGTTGAAGAGCATATGCGCCAAAGCCGCGCGCCTAGCCTGCGTACTTGCCGAAAGAGCAGCCAGGTTCGAGGTCACCGTCGTACCGATGTTTTCGCCCATCACAAGCGCAATGCCCTGGTAAATCGGGAGCACGCCGCTAGAGCAGAGGATAAGCGTAATTGCCATGATGGCCGCCGAAGACTGCACACACATCGTAAGGATGCCGCCCAAAAGCAAGAACAAAAGCGTGCTCCAGATGCCGTAGCCGCCCGTCGAGGCAAAGAAATCAATAATCGTCTGGTTGTGCGAGAGGTCCATCGCCACAGCGTTTTCGCGGAGCGTCGTAAGCCCGAGGAACATAAACGAGAAGCCGAACACAAATTCGCCAAAGCTCTTGACACTATTCTTGCGGACGTAGGTAAGCACAATGCCAAGCGCAAAGAAGGGCCACACCACGCTGCTCATGTTGAACTGGAATCCGAAGATGGACATGAGCCACGCCGTTGCCGTCGTACCGATATTTGCGCCCATAATAACAGGAATGGCCTGCCTAAGAGTAAGCAAGCCAGCGTTCACAAAACTAACAGTCATGACGGTAGTCGCAGTCGAAGACTGCACAGCAGCAGTAACGGCAGTACCTGTAATAAGTCCGCCAAGCCTATGCTTGGTCATCGTACCAAGAACCGTACGGAGGTGTCCACCAGTAAGCTTTTGCAAGCCTTCACTCATCGTCTTCATGCCAAACATGAGAAGAGCGAGGCAACCGATCATCTTGAGAATCATTAGAGTCATAGGACATTCCTATAAAAACACCACTACCGGATCATCGTCGCTGCCTTTCAGCTAGTTCGGGCTCATGGCGGTTATATGTATCTTTCAAACTGGACTTAAATATAGAAAATGCATGGAGACTTTTTGGATATAAAAACAAGACATCCCCAGTCGCGTTGAACTGGGAACAACAATTGAAGAACTTAGTTGGTAGAACTTAGAACTTAGTAGGAAGTAGGCAGTAGACAGTGGTTACTTCGCCCTTCGGGCTAGTTAATAGTTAGGAGTTACTAGAGATTGCTGTATAAACATTTCTAGTAACTTGGAACTTGGAACTCTTAACTCAACTTCAGTAATTAGTAACTCGGAACTTAGAACTTACTTTACAGTTACAATCCTCGATTGCGAGCCACTGCGGACGATGTATCGACCAGTACGCGGAACAGCCAAGCGGACCTCAGCCCCAAGCACGCGAGCCGATGTGACCTTGCGACCGCGCAAATCGAACACTGCCACCGCATGATTTTCAGGAAGCCCCGTCACGGAGATATTTCTATCCGAAACAGAAACGCACATCGACGGCAACAGATTCAAAACGTAATTCGGTTCTAGAGCAACCGTACCGCCTTCGCCACCCGAACTTGAAGTATCAGCCAGCACCACCGTTTCAAGATAGCCCACGACATACGGTTCATCAGAATCACCGAAAGAATCCTTCAAAGACACTTCCGAACAGCCTGTAGTCGTATCGTGCTTGAGCACCGGCAAGCAGCCCTTGTCCAACCAATAATTTTGCGAAAAGCCGTCCAAAGCCTGCACCATAGACGCATACTTCATTTTTTCAAAGCTCATCGGCAACATATTATCGTTTTGGAAAGTCACATTACCCGGCTTTTCCACATAAGCAGGATAGTTCATGTTAGAACCATAAGCAATATCGCCCACAATATTATCGCCCTGAATTTCATAAACCACATTAGCAACATTTTTCCCGGACAGCACATCTGCATAGCTATACAAATCGCCCACTGTCGAGGTATCTAGCATTGCAATAATGCCCGCCGACACTGATTTCTGAGCATCATTTTTTACAGTTCCTCTATTATAGTCCCTCACCAATGAAAGACCCTTGCCCTTACCGACAAGCCCTGCGGCATACGCCTCATTCACAGATTCCTTAACAGTCACAGGACCATAGTTAAAGTTTTCCGCGACACCAGTCACCGCAACATGAACATCCTTAGCATAAGCGATATATCCATTTGCAAATCCAATCAAGCCACCGACATAGGCACGTTTCCCGGACAACGCATGCACGCGTCCCCAGTTACCGCTATTTTCGACCCTCGTAGAATCCATGTTCCCAACAAGTCCGCCAACCGAAAGCGATCCCGATTTAGAAGCTCCTTCGACCAATCCCGTATTTATCATCTCATGTACACCAGCATTCAGGCCGTAGCCCACAATGCCACCGCCCGAGACAGCCCCTTCTCCAGAGGCAATCACCATGCCCGTATTATAACCCTTGCTCACCAACGCCGGAGAAGAAAGAAGCCTATAAGCGTACCCGACAATGCCCCCTGCAAGGCGCCCGTAAACACGTCCCGTATTGCTCACATTTTGCAGCACACCGTAGGAATCACCTGCAATACCACCGGCAATATTTGAAGATATGACAGTCGTATTCTCATTCTTGGAATTCAACAAAACGCCGTAATCATTTAAGCCTTCATTGTAAGCCACAATGCCACCGACAGCATCACCACCTTGCACAAGGCTATTGCGAACCGTTACATTTCTCACGCAGCTTCCGTTCTTGATGGCAACTGCCGCCGCAGACATTCCATAATCATTTGCGAAACGGCTATTGGCAATCGTCATGTTTTCAATAACGGCACCATCAGCCACGCAATAGAACATCGCTCTCGTCATGTTCAAGCCGTAAACAGTATGGCCTTGACCGTCAAACTTCATGTTAATGCATTGACCGCTCGTATCAATAGACATCTTGCGCATCGAAAGGTGCGTCGAATCCTCGCCCATCACAATATCGTTTGCGAGCTTGACCTTGAACATCTTGTATCCAAAAGACGTGCCCGTTTCTAACAAAGTCGAAAGTTCATCCGCAGTCTTTATAGTATAAACAACGGTGTCGCTCACGACTTCTGCAGATGGAAACGCATACTTTTGCGTATCAAAGAAAATCGAATCATTTTTATACAAACTATCGAACGTTAGAACCGGATATCCGCCACGGCGCACCCACAATTTTCGATCATCGACTTCGCCATTTTTCGTGTTCAACTTTGCAAGCATTTCATCGCTTTGCAATTCCGCTGTCGTTCTATTGCAATCCGGATCTTTCGATGTTTCAAAATAGTCTTTGCCATACGAAGTGATATCCGCAAGCGTCTTGTCGAAATAGGTATTTTGCGGGATGCCCGTTTCAAGCGAATATCCAACAACGCCACCGACGGTATCGCCCACAAGTTCAGAAGTGGCGCTATACGCATTAGAAATGTAAGACGTCGGGTAGCTATTCAAACCAACGATACCGCCCACATAGCTACCGCCATACTTGAGTTTGCCTTTGGCCAAAAGTTTCCCGCGGTTGTAGACATCGCTGAATATAACGGCATTGCTATAACCTGCGATACCGCCCACATTCAAAGCCTCGGACTCACTAGAAGAATCTGCCGCAACGCCCGTTACAGAACCGTAATTAAACGACTGAAAGAACATCGGATCATTCCCAACGTATCCTTCCATCCAACCCACAAGGCCACCGACATGCGTGCGGAACGTTCCCCCGCCGTAGACTTCACCACGATTTTTCAGTTTATCAAAGCCGCTGGAATATGCCGTCATACGCGCTTGGCCAATAACGCCACCCACAAAGGATTTCATCAACTTACCAAAGCCATGTGCCACAACAGAACCGCGATTAAGGGCATTCGTAATTGTAGTCCTATAGGAACAACCAACAACACCACCAACCATAAACTGGCCATTCTCAATTTTGTTGTCAAAAACAGCAAGAATATTCCCTTCATTCAAAAGGTCACGATTATCACCCGAGAATTTTCTAGGCAAAGAATGGTAGCCAACAATACCACCGACATACGAATAGGCTATCCAATCCGAATT
>CAMZFJ010000105.1 GCA_947306025.1 uncultured Fibrobacter sp. | reverse complement strand
ATCGGCCCCTCGTAACCAGCAGAGCCGCCCGTCGAAAGCGTAATGATGCTTGCAACAAACTTGACCGGCGCCACGCGCGCTCGAACATTCCCGCCCTGGTGATGGAAAGAATAAATCATCTTGTCGGTGCCCTGCCCCGCCGTTTCTGGCGCACGAGCCACCTTGTGAATGAAAAGCCCGACCACAAGCCCGCCAATCGCAGGAACAACCGCAAATGCCCACCACGGGAGAATCCCAAGCGTCCACGGCAGACGAACAAACTCCATCGCAGCCCACAGCCCAAAATGGAACGCCACAGCGACAAAACCAGTCACGCCCCCAATGACCGCAGCAAGCGCGAGTTTCGGCAAATAGCCATTTACCACGAGAAGTTTCGCAATCGTTCTATGAATTCGCTTCACGAGGCGCAAGATAGAAATTTTATATGGCCTCCCCAACACATTTTTTTATATATTATTCGTCCAAAAGCGAAAGACTGTAAGAAAATTATGCGAATCGAAGTACATCCAGAAAATCCGCAAGCGCGAATCGTAAAGCAAGCGGCAGAAATTCTCGAAGACGATGGTCTCGTCCTCTATCCCACTGAATCCGGTTATGCCATCGGATGCAACGCTGAATCACCCAAAGCGATACACAAACTTTATGCGCTCAAGAAGCCCATGAAAAAATTCGTCATGGCGCTGATTGTTCCCGATATTCGCTTTGCCACCGGTTACGCCCACGTGAGTAACTTTGCATTCAGCATCATCAAGCAGCGCGTTCCCGGCCCGTACACATTCATTCTCCCTGCCGACCCGCACATTGCGCGCAAGCTCGATGTCAAGCGCCCGGAAATCGGCATCCGCATTCCGACACACCCGTTTTTCAAAGAACTTTTCCAACACTTCGACAAGCCGATTCTTAGCACGGCAGCAAAGCTCAGCGAAGAAGACATCTACGATACCGACGACATCTGGAAAACGTTCCAGCATTCCGTAGACATGATGGTCGATTGCGGCAATATCGAAATCAACCCGACAAACATCATAAGCCTCGTCGGCGATTCTGTCGAAATCATCCGTGGCGAATTGATCTAAAGATTCCGAGAAATTTAAAGCAAGACAGAAAAAGCCCCGCCGAAGCGGGGCATTTTTTCGCGATCTTAATCGATTGGGACAAAGTCCCAATGACTATAACAATTATTCTTCGCCTTCTTCTTCGGCGTCGTCGCCTTCAGCGGCAGAAGCGGCAGCAACATTGCCAAGCAAGACGCTCACATCAACGGACTGCAAATCAGCGAGGCTCTTCACGCCGGTCTTCTTGTCTTCTTCGACCTTGCCGAAGGTAGACACGATGACGTTTGCAGAGCTAGCTTCAAAGCGGCGAGTCTTGTTCGCAATGCTGTTGGAACCCTTGGTGGCCGGGAAGAACTTGGCTTCGAGCCTTGCCATATCCTGAGAATTCTTGACCGTCTGGAGAGCACCGCAAGCGATAGCCCAAGTCTGCTTGTTCATGTCAATGGCATTGTTGACAAGTTCAAGAACCATGGAGTTGCCCTTGAAAGACTTTGCGGTCGTAGCTTCGTAATGTTCCTTGGCCTGGTTGACATAGTTACCCTTCTGCATAAAGAGCATGGCGATAACGCCAAAGACGAGAACGGTAAGTGCGATAGAAATATTCTTTAAATTCATGACGTTCTCCCTTATTCGAAATGATATTCACCCGGTTTTTCAATCTTGAGGGTGTTGGCGAGGTTGTACTGGACCAAAGCGCTGTAATCAACGTTCTTGAGCTTGCCCTTGGCAAAGCTGAACTTCACAACGCAATTCTTACCGCAAGCCACTTCCTTGTTGCCCTTTTCGTTCTTGAGGAGGATCGTGCCTTCGGCAAGGCCAGCCTTCTGGTAAATGCCGTTCTGCACGGCGTCATTGATACCGGCACCCGTGTAAAGGTGAGAAATCTGCTTGAAGCGGGCATCCTTATCGCCTTCGATTGCGGCGAGGTTGCTCTTGAAAGCAGCTTCGGTCTTTGCACCGGAGAGCATGGAATAAACGAGCTTCCAAGCCATGCTGTACTGGTCCACAGAGCGCCACTGTTCTACGAGAACCTGAGTATTCTTTTCCAAATAAGCCGATTCCTGTTCGTTCGCAGTGCGCTTAGCCTGTTCCTCATAGCCGCCCTTGAGCGTCATCAGGATAATGATAAGAGCGACGAGGATGACAACGTCAACCACGACGAGGATCTTCATTTTCTTTTTATCCATAATATTCCTTTAAAAAAAGACGTTTCAAAAACAATCTAAACTTTAATTTAAAAAAATCAAGAAAATTTAAAGTAATAATCAAGAACAAACACGCCTATTTTTTATATTCTTCGTATATGAGCGAAAATGTACTCAAGTTACCGTCCCAGATTATCTTTGACAACCTCAAAGAATTGATGCGCGCCAAGAACACCGCGCACGAATCGATTTTCAAGTTCCATTGGAAAAAGATGTGGCCCTTCAGCCTTATTTGGCCGCAGGTGGATTTTGTCCGCATTGTCAGGCTCATGGGTGAACTGCGAAACAACGTGTCTTCGCAAAAAAAACTAGCCAAAGATGCAAAATCCAAGGCCAAGCCTTACGAGAAAACGTTCCTTGATGCAGTGCCTGCCTATCTCGACCGTTTTGATATATCTTGCAAGTATCTGGCCGATGTCGCCCAATGGAAGCAAAACTTGCTCGAAAAAAAGGTGCGCCACGAAGTCAAGATGATGCGCGATGTATCGGAGTACAACCAAATTCTCAAGGACTACGAAAAAGCGCAAAGCGACCTTGTTGAAGCAGGCGCTTTAGTCCGTGCCGGTTGGATCGAAGTTGTCAAAGGCATCGCCGACGAATCCGAAAGCCAAACCGGCAAAGGCGAAGAATGCCCGCAATAAGTGTCATCATTCCGATGTACAACACCGAGGCATTCATCAACGATTGCCTCGATAGCCTTGTTGCTCAGACATTCACAGATTTCGAAGCCATCATTATTAACGATGGTTCCACCGACGAAAGCGCAAGAATCGCCGCGAGTTACGCCTCGTCCGACGCCCGTTTTAAATTGATCGGCCAACCGAACAAAGGCCCGTCCGAAGCCCGCAATACAGGGCTCAAGATTATGCGTGGCGATTATGTCACCTTTATCGATAGCGACGATTGCGTAGCGCCGAACTATCTTGAGACGCTATTCTTTTTAGCGCAATTGCACCAAGCCGATATTGTTTGCTGTTCCACACAGAACATCAACGAAGCCTACAAAATTGACGGAAGCAAGCCAAATACAGCGATTTATAAAATGCTAACCGCCGAAGAAGCGGCAAAGATTTCGCTTTACCAGGATTCATTGCCCGACTATTCCGCATGGAATAAACTGTACAAGGCAAATCTCTGGAAAGGCAAGCAATTCCCGGCAGGAACGATTTACGAAGACCTTGCGGTGGTGCCCGAAGTTTTACTAGAAGCAAACAAAGTAGCAACCACAAAATCAAAGCTTTACTTTTACCGCAAGCGTCCGGGTAGCGAACTCGCCACGCAAATTGACAAGCAAAAAATTGTGCAGTTGCTAGACATCGCCGAAAACGTTTTCGAAAAGATGAAGACGGTTTCAAAACCGCTGTACAAGGCGGCCCGTAGCATGCTCGTGAGCGCAAGCTTCAGCATTCTGATGCGCACCAAAGAAAGCGAAGAAACCGCAGCGTTTCGAAAGAACGCTCTCGCTCACATCCGCAAGTACCGCTTTAGCACATTCTTCGATTTGAACATTCGCATGCGCAACCGCGTTGCAATTATGCTTTCGTACCTCCCCCGCCCACTGTTTTTAAAACTCTTGAAGAAAGGCCTTTAGTGATTCCCTTAACGCCCAAAGAAGCCGTTATCCGCATTGCGCGGCACGTTCTCGGAGAAGAACGCGTTCACGACCATCTGATAAAGCGAGGGATTAAACTAAGGCACTTGCAAGACGGTTACACGGGGGGCGAAGTCGAAGAAAGCCACGAGGAATTTGATAGAGACGGTAGCAAAGGACTTGATGGGGATTGCGCCAAGCGCCAGACGCTGATATTCATGGCCGATGGCAAATGGATGCACGGCGGGCTTACAGACCGGCTCCGCGGAATGGCTAGCGCATACAAATTCGCAACAGAGCACAATCTCGATTTCAAGATTTATCACACCTCGCCTTTTTTGCTGCAAGAAATTCTGGAACCAAATAAAGTCAATTGGATTATAGACGAAAAGCAAATCAGCAAGAACTGTTCCATTGCAAAGCCGGTACTGCTCTATCGCGAAGACTTCAACAACGATTCCGCATTGGAGCGACAACTCGACAAATCGCATAAGCAATTTCACTTGTATTCTTGCGTAGATACTCTTGGTGAAAAATTTGCGGAATATTTCAACGATTTGTTCAAGCCATCGGCGCTACTGGCGCAAGAAATTGAGCATTACAGCAAACTGTTAGGAACAAATTACACATCGTTTTCGTTCCGCTTTCAAAACAAGCTCGGGGATTTTAAGGAATTTACGTTCAAGGAATTGCCCGCGAAAGACAAGCAGAAATTGATGAACGCGGCACTTGATGCGATAAAGCGAGAAGAATCCCAAAACAAAATTCTCGTGACCGCCGACAGTCCGACGTTCCTTGCCGAAGCTGAAAAATTGCCGAATGTTATTACGGTCAAAGGCACAAGCATCCACATCGACTTCAACAGTTCCAAGAAAGCCGTGGACTACTTGAAAGCCTTTACGGAATTTTTCTTGATTTCAAAAGCAACGCAAGCGAAGCTTTACCGCAACCGCAAATACAAAACGTACCCGTCGAACTTCCCGAAATATGCTGCGTGCCTCGGGAACGTTCCATACGAAATTGTAGAAGATATTAGAACTTAGTTGGCAGAACTTTGAACTTAGAATTTGCTACAGGAAATCTCTAAAACTTCAGCAGTTTTCGCGGGATAAAGAGCTTCGGAAGTCTAAGCCAGAAACGCGGCGAAAGCGAAATCACTTTAGGAATCAAACGAAGCGCGCCTAGCTTACTCTGCGCGGCCTCTGCCGAGAACCAATTTGCTTTCCAAGCGCGAACAGCCTGCTTATATAGCGGATGTGAACTGTAATTTTCGGACAAAATGCGCAAAATTTCGCCATAGATTTTTTCATGATTCACATGCATATTTTCGCCATGTTCGCGATAATAGCAACACACAAAATCTTTTGAAACCGGCTGCGGCCCGTAATTATAAAGAATCTTGAGGTAAAGCGGATAGTCCTCAAACGCATAGCGCATATCATAGCCGCCAATGGCTAAAATTTTCTCGCGCACAAACATTTCGGCACAACCATGCAACGCTTTTTTGCCAAGGAACGATTCTTCAAACGTCACCTGCGGCACACTGCGGAGGTATCGTTCATCCATTTCGGTCCCAATTTCATCGTCTTTATAAAACGGAATAATTTGTCCAAAACATGCTACAGCATCTGGATGCGAATCCAAGAAATCGCTCTGTTTTTTTAAGCGATCCGGCGGCATGATATCATCCGACGAAAACGAACAGACATAACGCCCAGTCGCCAAAGATAGCGCTTCCTTAATCGTTTCCATCACACCTTTATTGGGACGATGGACATAAGTAAATCCAAACTCATCAGCCAAGCGTTTTAGAATTTCTGGAGAACGGTCCCTGCTTCCATCGTCAACGACAATCAGCTCAAAATCAACACCCTTTTGTTCCATCACGGAACGCACGGACTTCTCCACGAACTTTTCGTGATTATAGCTAGCCAAGATTACAGAAACTTTCGGAGCCATTTTTACGACCATTACTTTTTCGCCCATTTCAAACGACTAACGATAATGAACGACGCCACCAGCGTGAGGAAATTCTCAAGCGCATAAGCCATCATCGGGCCATTAAATTCATACAATTTTACAAAACCGTACGTTGCAGAGGCAAGCACAAATTCAGAACAAATTTCTAGAATCAAAAATTTTTTCGTTTCACGGCGAGCAATCAATACAAGCCCAAGCGCCCAACCGCCCACGCGGAAAAAATCCCCCAACAGCTGCATTGGAATATAATCGGCTGCACCGGCATACGCCGAAGAAAGCATCACCGTCACAAGCAAAGAGCGACCGAAATAGAGAATCGCAACCGCCACAAGCGCAAGCGCCATCGTCTTCATCAGAACCGGGCGAAACATTCCCCAAAATTCAGACTTCGTCAACGCCGCAGAAACTTTCGGCAAAATGATAACACCGAGAATCGCAGAGAAAAACGCCGTCAAGAAATCCGAAATTTTCCAAATGCCCTGCCAAATGCCAGCCGCATTCCAGCCCAAGTTTTCGCCAATCGTAAGTCGCATAAACGTAAGCACCACAGGCGATAAAACCATCGGGACAATTCCCATCAGTGCATACGAAATCCACGGCGCGCGAATATCCAGCGCCGTTTTACGGATTTCATTCAAGCTGAAGCCTGCGCGAGACGCAATTTGCGCCGCAAACACACCCGCAACAACGGATTGCGTTGCCACAATCGAAAGCACACTCAAC
>CAMZFJ010000104.1 GCA_947306025.1 uncultured Fibrobacter sp. | reverse complement strand
CGATAAAATATCCTAAGACACAACTCCCCCATAGGGGTTGAATACCCAAAGGCCTTCGATTTAACCCCTCGAAGGTTCTTTTTTTTGTTACTCTTTAAAAAAAAGATGTATTTTTTTATTACTCAGTGGGAGCTCAAAATGAGTGATAGTGATAACCAAGCTGCTTACGCCGAATTGTTTGCTGACATATTTTATGAGCAGTTTATTTCCGCATATTATGTCAATCTTGTTGATTTGACTTACGTTGTTTACTATCGCAAAAAGGGGCTCGAAAAAAAGTACGGCAATGGTGAAAATGCCGCAAAGGCCATACAAAAGTTTATTTCCGAAGATGTCCGCCCCGAAGATCGTGAACAGCTGAAGGATCTTTCGTCGCCGGAGTATGTCCGTGAACGCCTCAAAAGAGAAAGTAGCTTTTCGTTTGTTGTGCGTGAAATGGTTACGGGCAAGGAACGTTATTGCAAACTCCAGGTGACTCGTGGCCGCGACGAAGACCACATGGCCATCTGTTTCTTGAACGTTGATGACGAAATCCGCAAACGCCAGAAAATTGAAGAAAACAACCGCATTATCCAGGCGATTTCCTCTGAATACAAAGCTCTTTTTCGCATCAATCTCGATACGGATAAATTTATCTCCTTTATAAAAAAAGAAGCGAGAACCGGTTTCCAAAAGACAATTCGCGATAATAGCTCGTATACTGAAACTTTTAAAAAGTACGCTAAAGAAGTTGTATGCGATAAGGACCGTGAAAAGGTCTTGGCAGGCGGGACCGTTCAAAATATCCGCCAAAAGCTTTCGGAACTTAACCATTTTGAAATTGATTACCAGAATAAAGAGGGCCGCTACCACGAGATGAAGTTCGTTCGAATTTCCGACGGAGATTCTTCGGTGGTGGTACTTGGAGTGGCGGACCGCGACGAGAAAATGCGCACGGATTTGATGAACCGTGAATTTTCTGAAATTGCGAATGCGCTAAGTGTCGAATACGAAATCATCTATTACGTGAACCTGAAAGATGAATCGTACGATATGTTCAGCCAGAAAGGCAGTTATATCAAGCTCAATCTTTTAACGACCGGGCAAAACTTTTTCCATGAGTGTTCCAGGGATATCAAGAAAATTGTGTATCCGCAAGATGTGGAAAAAATGAGTAAGACTCTGAAGCGAGAAAATTTGCTTTCGAAGCTTGCAGACAACAAATTCTTCTCCATGGAATACAGGCTCTTGGTCAATGGCGAACCGCAGTATTATCGCCTCAAGGCTCTTTTATCTAATGCCGTGGATAACTATGTCATTATCGCCGTCACCAACATCCATAAAGAAGTTATTGCAAGGCAAGAGCGCGAACGCAATATGGAGCGCAATTTTGATATCATTAACGTCCTTGCAACGGAATACTCGTCGGTCTATTACATTGACCTCGAAACGGATAGCCTTACACCGTACACGATGAATGCCGATACGGAATCGAAATTCGGAAAGATTTTATCGAGCGGGATTCACTATTCCGATGCGTTCAAAATGTATGTCGATAGCTTTGTCTACGAACTCGACAAGAATATGGTTCTTGATGCGGGCTCTATCAAAAAAATCAAGGCTCAACTCGGTTCGCAAAAATCGTTTATTACGCAATACCGCAGTTATGAAAGTGGCGTCGCTCGTTTTTGCGAAATGAAATTCGTGAAAGTCGGGCCCGAAAACGAAAAGCCACGTGCCGTTGTGCTCGGATTTGCCGACAAGGATGCCGAGATCCTGAACCGTTATGTCGATAGCAAACTCTACGAAGACTATTTTGGTGTTTATTTCGTAAACCTTGAAGATGATTCTATCCGCGGTGTTCGCGAGTCGACTATTTACGAAAAGGGAAGTACCAACGGCTATGCCAAATACAGTAGTGCTGCCCTCGAATTTAGCAAGGCCGTTCTCCCGGAGTTTCGTGAAACTTGGGCAAAAATGTCGAACGTCGAATTCATGCGTTCGTATTTGGCGAATGAAGACAAACGCGAATACAGCTATAGAGCGCTTAAGGGAGAATGGCGCCGTGCAACTATGGTTGTCGTCGAACGCAAAAATGGCATTCCGATGAGTTTTATTTTGGCGTTCATGTTCATCGACAATGTGACTGCACAGAAGATGGAATTGGATGCTAAAATTGCAGAACAGAAAATCGCGCTAGAAGAACAGCAAGGGCTTTTGGAAAAGGCATTGGTGCAGGCCGAGTCTGCGAACAAGGCGAAGACGATGTTCCTTTCGAACATGTCGCATGATATTCGCACGCCGATGAATGCTATTATTGGTTTTACCAATTTGGCTTTGAACAACTTGAGCGACCCTTCTGCCGTCAAGAGCTATTTGGATAAAACGGTTGTTTCCAGTACGCATTTGCTTTCGCTCATTAACGATATTCTCGATATGAGCCGTATCGAGTCGGGCAAGATTCGCCTCGAAGAAGTGAATTGCAATTTGTCCGAAATTATGCATGACCTGAATACAATTGTTTTGGGACAAGCCTATGCAAAGCAGCAAAACCTTTACATGGATTGCTTTGATATCGAAAACGAAAATGTGATTTGCGATAAACTGCGCTTGCACCAGATGCTGATCAACTTGCTCTCGAATGCGGTCAAGTTTACGCCTGTGGGCGGAAATATCCATGTGCTTGTGCGAGAGACCGGTAAAGACGAAACTACGGGAATGTTCGAGTTCCATGTCAAGGATGATGGAATTGGTATGAGTCCCGAATTCTTGAAAGTCCTGTATGAACCATTCGAACGCGAACGCACTTCCACACTTTCCAAGACGCAAGGCACTGGGCTTGGCATGTCCATCACGAAGAAAATCGTCGAAATGATGGGCGGTACAATCGAAGTCGAAAGTAGCCCCGGCAAGGGAACGGAATTTATTGTTTGCCTCAAGTTGAAAATCCAGAATATGACAGTCGATTCTTCAAATCTTGCGGCTTTGCAAAATGCGCGTGCACTTGTCGTTGAAAGTGATTACAATGCATGTTCCAGTGCGACAAACTTGCTTCGCCGTTTGGGAATGCGGGCAGAATGGACCATGTATGGCAACGAGGCTGTTCTGCGCGTGAAAGAAGCGATAGAAAGGCATGAAAGCTATGGCGTTATTGTCGTCGATGATTTCATGATGGATTTGGATAGCGTTGAGGTGGTGCGCCAAATTCGTTCTATCCCGAATAACGATAATCCGATTATCATCATGACGGCTTATGATTGGACGAACATGGAAAAAACGGCCCGTGAAGCTGGCGTCACAGATTTCATCAGCAAGCCCTTGTTCCTCTCCGAAATGCACGGTGTCTTGGCGCGTGCCATTGGTGTGCAGAAGGATGATGTAAAGACGGAAAAAGAAAAGGAAGATAATTTCGCAGGAAAGAAGATTCTCCTTGTCGAAGACAACGAACTGAATCGCGAAATTGCGGAGAATGTCCTAGAAGAAATGGGCTTTGCTGTAGATTATGCCGAAGATGGAAGCGTAGCTCTTCAAAAGCTTTGTGACGAAAAGCCTGGCACTTATGACTTGATTTTGATGGATGTGCAAATGCCGGTTATGGATGGCCTTGAAACGTCCCGTCGCATTAGGAATATGCACGATGAATATTTCCGGAAAGTCCCGATTGTTGCCATGACCGCCAATGCGTTTGAAGAAGATCGTAAAGCAGCACTCGATGCCGGCATGAACGAACATGTCGCCAAGCCCATTGATGTCGAAAAACTCAAGAAAGTCCTTCGGAAATTCTTAAACTAAAATGTGCAACGCGCTGTCGTTCCCGCGAGCTGTGGAATAGGATTCGTAAGATTTGTCTATATAAATTCCACGCATCCGTAAATGGAAATCAGTTCCGGATTTTCCGGATCGCGTCGATTCCAACTCTGTTGGACCTTTATTTTGCATGGTCTTTTTTCTCCCTTAATTCTCATGTCGCTGTTGTATATAAAGGAGTCGTTATTGAGTTGGGGATCATGCAAAAGCTTGACGAATTCATCCCAGTTGTCGCGTCCAAAAATATTCCAGAAATCGGGATTGTTTTCGGGTTCGACCATTGTCTTTGGGAAACTCAAATCCTTAGCCCGCTTTGCATGGAGCTTTAGCATCGAAGGCTCGTAAGTGTACTCGAATGTAACCCCGCGCTGCAGTGATGCAAAAAATTGGCTCTTCTTGTGTTCGTTAAGGTATTGTTCGTAAACGATATTGTCTGTGTTGTCTTCGGTATTTTCGAAAATGGATCTTGCAATTTTCGAGAATTCAGCTTCGCTTAAATGGCTTTTGCTGTTGTCGTTGATTTCTTGAGGCAGTCGGTCGGCGACATCGCCGAGGCATTCCAAAAGCAATGGGTTGAAGACGCCGCATTCGTTGTTGCGGATCATCTCAAGCGCTTTCTCGTGGGAGAACGCCTTCTTGTAGCAGCGTTCGCTTGTCAGAGCATCGTAAACGTCTGCGACAGAGACGACTTGCGCGCTGATGGGAATTTCGTTCCCTTTGAGTCCGTCGGGGTAACCACGGCCATCCCAGCGCTCGTGATGCCAACGGCAAATATCGTAAGCATGCTTCATCAAAGGTTCTTTCTTGAAAAACTGGATGGCGTCAAGCATTTGGGCGCCATTCATGGAATGTTGCATCATGATTGCAAATTCTTCTTTCGTGAGCTTGCCGGGCTTGTTTAGAATTTCATCGGGAATCGTAATTTTACCGATATCGTGCATCGAAGACGCAGTGGCGATGGTGTTGATATCTTCTTCGGAAAGATTGTATTCCTTAGTGCGGTTGTTCAATGCGCGTAACAGAATGTCGGTAATTTTTTTGATGTGCACAACATGCTGGCCGCTTTCGCCATTACGGAATTCAACAATATGACTCAAGATGGAAATGAGCATGTCGCTGTTTCGCGTTCTTTCGTAAATCTTGTCTGTTACGAGTTCTGAAAGTCGCATCTGTTTCACGTACAGCCCGATAGTATTGCGCACACGGTTTTGCACCACCATCTGGTCGAACGGACGGTAGATAAAGTCGGTCACGCCAAGCGCAAACGCTTTTTCTACCTGAGGGCTTGAGGTTTCTGCTGAAATCATCACGACCGGAGTTCCTTTGATCCATTCCCTTTCATTCATGATTTCAAGAACTTCGAGTCCGTCTTTTCCAGGCATAACCATGTCTAACAAGACGAGCGTAATTTCCTTTGCCATCTTTTCGAGAAACTCGATGGCTTCGTCGCCGTCTTTTGCTTCGATGATGTCATATTCGTCGGCGAGCAGATCCGATAGAACGACTCTGTTCATCGCGTCATCATCGACGATTAATATTTTTGCCCTCTCATTATTCATTGTCTTAATTCGTGTTGTGCGTTTGGAAAATTATAACGCTGTGTTACATTAATTTAAGAAAAAACGGCCCAAAGTGGTAACCGTAATACTATGAATTTATAGATATAGGCTTTTTTATTGTTTTTTTCGCATGCTTTTATTCCAGTTTAGAGTTGTTTGACTTCGGTTGACATTATCTTGGGCGAGAAATTCTCCTTGTTTTTCTAAATTTTCTTCTTGAAATGACGAAATCCGCAAATTATTTCCCCGCCATTGACGGCCTTCGCCTTCTTGCGAGCCTCAACATTGTCATGCTCCATTTGGGCAGTTCCAATGCCCTTACGTACATGGCCGATTGCAAATGGGTGATGCCCATTATTTCTGCTCCGGCATTTGCGGCGGGAATTTTTTACGTGTTGGCAGGGTTCCTCTTTGCTAGCAAGTATAGCGACCCCGATCGCAGAATCCCTGTGATTCCGTTCATGTTCGGCCGCATCGCAAAACTGTACCGCTTGCATTTTTTCATGACGCTTTTGATGTTTGTGCTCGTCATGTTCAAGATGAGCGGTTACACGCATTTGCCCGCGCTTTCTGAAATTGGCGACTGCGCATCGACGGGGCTTTCTAAGATGTTCCATCCGTGGCGGAGCCTCTTGATGCACCTCACGCTTACGTGGTCTATCGCTCCCGATCTCGGCATGAAGTTGAATGAACCTTCCTGGTCCTTGACGAGCTTTTTCCTTTGCTATGCCATTACGCCTTGGTTTAGCCGTTGGCTGATTAAGCAGAACCGCCGCACGCTTTGGGGGCTGTTTGGTGCTGTGTTCATTCCGGGGATTCTTTGGGCGGTTGTGTATGGCAATTCAGGCAATCTTTGGTTTGACGGTTACGATGCAAAGTACCGGTTCTTCCACATGTTTGCTCCGGTGCGCGTTTTTGAATACTTGTTTGGCATGGTGCTCTATCGACTTTACAACGAGGGCGTGTTCGATTTTCTCAAGAAAGATTTTATGAGCGGCATCGCGCAAGCGCTTTTGCTCTTGGCACTTTATGGGAGTCTTTTCCTCATGCGCGCTGATGCTAACCCTGGCTATAATTACTTTATCCATCATAGCCTCCCGATTTTCATTTACGGCATGTTCGTGGTGAGTCTCCTTTCGGGCAAGGGCTTCTTGGCAAAGTTCTTCTGCATCCCGCTTGTGCGCCGAATTGGCCGCGCATCGTTCTATCCGTACTTGATCCATCTGCCTAT
>CAMZFJ010000103.1 GCA_947306025.1 uncultured Fibrobacter sp. | reverse complement strand
GCCGATTCAATCGTCTTTGCAGAATAAACCGATATGAGCTTTAGATGTTCCAAGTCCTTTTGTGAAAAGAACACATTGTCGCCAATCTTGTTTATGGCCTGGAACACTCCCATCACGCGCCCTTCGCTTTCCATGGGCATCGTCATCACGGAAGTCGTATGATAACCGTTCTTGATATCACTACGGCGGTCAAACCTAGAATCTTGATAGGCATCTTCGACTAAAACAGGCTGACCGGTCTTGAGAGAATAACCGACAAACCCCGCCGTGAGAGGAATACGAAGTTCATCAACGCCATGAGCCACCTTGGTCCACAATTCTTTGCGCTCTTCGTCAATAAGCCACAACGAACAGCGGTCGGCCTGAACGATTCGCCTACCCAAGTCCGCCATAAGCAACAGAAGACTATCCGTATGGTACTCTGCCGCAATTTTTGGCATATACTCGAACAAAAGGGCAGCGACTTGACTGTCCCCAAGATCAGTATCGTTGACTTCGTATGCCATGGTATGTAAAAAAATAATTAATTCAGCATAAAATGCAAAGTATCGTTGACGAGATCGAAGTATTTTTTCTATTCTTTGCGCACCAATTGGAGGAATAGGCTAATTGGTAAGTCAGCGGTCTTGAAAACCGCCGCCGTAAGGCTTGGGGGTTCGAGTCCCTCTTCCTCCGTAAAAAGCTCCCTTCGGGGAGCTTTTTTTGCTACGACGCACAAAGCGAAGCGAGCTCATTGCTCGTTCCTCAAACCTCAAAGCCCGCCATGGCGGGCGACCTCACCCCTCTCTAGTCTCTCGTCTATAGCCGCGTAGCGGCGTTCTCTCGTCTAAACACGTCCCAGTCTGCCCTGCAATCCGCGGCATAGTCGGCCACCGCTGACGCCGGCTCATCGTAAATGAGCGTGCAGACCTTCAACGGCAACGGGAAATCGGCCCCAAACGCAGCCAAACACGCAGATGTCGTCGCGCCCGTCGTAAACACATCATCCACGACAACAACGCTCCCACGCGCAGGCATTTTATGCGGGAAATTTGCAACAAACGCCCCAGCTACATTCAGTTCGCGATCCTCTTTCGAAAGCTTTGTCTGCGAGACCACGAACGTCTTGCGCTTTAGCCAACGGCAAACCCTACCTCCAGTCGTAGTCGCTAGTGCCGCCGCCAAAAGTTCCGCTTGGTTGTAGCCTCGTTCGCGATACCTCGCCCTGTGCAACGGCACCGGCACAAAATAAAGCGGTTGCGCAAGCATCGAAAGTTCCTGCCCCACAGCCCCTCGCTTCACCGCCGACGAATGGCGCACCAAGTACGACGCCAAACCGGGAATATTGCGGTACTTGAGCGCATGCACAAGGCGCCTCGTCAAAGGCCGCATCGGGAACAGGCAAAATGCATCATCGTTCGGAAACGATGGCGAAAGCGATTCCCGCTTAAGTTCTGCCGCACATGCCGGGCATAACCACGGGTCCAGCCTCTCCGACGAACTCCCGCACCCCAAGCACTCCATCCCAAAAACAAAATTTGCAACGGTCCGCAAAACATCCATAAAGCCTCCTGCTATAGAAACGCAAACGCGCCCTTATTTATAACACGCTTTTGACGCCTTCGGCGTCCGCGGTGTCATTCGGTCATAGAAAAAATGCGAGCATTTTTTCTGCGACACTCATATAACACGCTTTTTTCAGGCTTTTGGACAGTAATTTTTTGTCAACATTCTTTAGGCGTTAGGTTTTAGGAATTAGGGATGCAAGAAGTTCCGTATCTGCAGTCAGAACTGTATGGACTCCCGCCCCTATCGTGCTACGCACTCCAGGGTCGAGAAAGACACACAAAGGAATCAAGCGAGAGGCAACTTGAGGACTCGCATTTGTCCAACTTCCTACCGTCTACTTCCTACTAATCTCTAGTAACTAGTAACTCAGAACTAATAACTAAATCCAGCCTACTAAAACTTCACTGGATCCTTCACGGCATTCGCCGTTCAGGATGACGTCAACAATTTCTAAGTTCTGCCAACTAAGTTCTACCAACTGCCAACTTCCTACTGCCTACCAACAATCACTTATTCCCCTGATACCTGAGGCACATCAATAGCCCCACGAGGAACATGCACACCAGCGCAAACGAGCCACCATACGAAAGGAACGGCAGCGGAAGCCCCGTCACCGGCATAAGGCCAATCGTCATAGAAATAATCACCGTAATGTGGAAAAAGAAAATCGTCGAATCCACCATCGTCACAAGCGTTACAAACGGATCGTCGCTTGTCTTGCAAATCGACGATGCCCGCCACAAGAATAGCGCAAACAGCAAAAGGATTGTGGCGCAGCCGACAAAGCCAAACTGTTCCCCGAGCACACTAAAAATAAAGTCCGTATGTTCTTCGGGCAAAAACGAGAGATTCGTCTGCGAGCCGTTCCCAAAGCCCTTGCCACCGATGCCACCGCTACCGATTGCCGTCAACGACTGCAACACCTGATAGCCATCACCAAGCGGATCACTCATCGGATCGAGGAAAGTGTTCACGCGCTTTTGCTGGTGCGGTTCCAACATGTTCCACACCATCGAGCTTGCGTACCCCGCCAAAATATTCGTTGAAATAATCACGCCCGAAAGCTTTTTGGACAAATGCCTACGGAGCACAGAAAACACGACAAGACAAATCAGCATGCCCCACAGCACTTGGAACACCATGGACTGCGAATGCAAGAACAGTACCGACAGCACAGGACTTACAATCAAGAACAAGTCCGTAAAAGTAAGTCCCGCAAAAAAGAACCCGACAAGAGTCATCGCCGTAAACACAAGCGCGGTACTCAAGTCCGGCTGCTTTAGCACAAGCAAGAACGGCACAATAAAAAGTCCAAGCGGCACTAAAAAAGTCTTGAGGTTATGCAAGCTCACCGGGTGTTTCGAAAGCCAATACGAAATCGTAATCAAGTACGCAATCTTTGCAAATTCCGAAGGCTGGAGCTTTATGATTTTCAAGTCAATCCAGCGCCCAGCACCCTTCACATCGCCCGCAAAAATAAGCACGAACACAAGCAAAAGAAGCGCAATCACATAAGATGGAACCGCCGCGCGTTTGAGCCAGTCTATCTTTACAAATATAAGTCCAATCGCAATGGCTATCCCCGTCACAAAGTAAAGAATTTGTCTGAACCAGCGGGCATCATAAAACACCATTTCTTCGTTCATGGTCGCCGAGTACACCAGGAACACGCCAAACGTCATGAGCGTGAGCGTAATACCGATAAAGAACCAATCAAATTTCAGTGACTTGTCCGAAATGCGCTCTTTACTCATTGCTCTTCTTCCTCCTCCTTGCCAAAGAAGGACATCAACACTTTGTGGGCAATCGGGGCCGCCACGGCACCACCGCCACCGCCAGCTTCTATAATCACAGAAACAGCTATTTGCGGATTATCAAGAGGAGCAACCGCCGCAAACCAGGCATGTGTCTTCTGCCCTTTTTTCCATTCACCGGAGCCTGTCTTTCCGCCCACGCGAATCCCAGGCACGGCGCCCTTCTTTCCTGTACCGCCCGGATGGTTCACCACGGAATCCATCGCATTCAAAAGCACTCGGTGCGTTTCGGGTTTCATCGTTCCCGGACGGATGATTTTTGGTTCATAACGGCGCACCACATTGCCCTGCGCGTCCTGCAGTTCCTTCATAAAGTGGGGCCGATAAACGCCCTTGTTCGTCGCCAAGGAGCCAATAAACACAGCCTGCTGGAGCGGAGTGACCATCTGCCCTTGCCCAATCGAAAGGTTCAAAATAAGCCCGCGCGCCCAGCGCCAGCCCAAGCGCTTGTTCCTCTGGTTGAACGAAGCCGAATCCGGGAGCCAGCCCGCGCGTTCGCCAGGAATATCCACGCCCAAGAGCTTTTCGCCATAGCCAAAGCGTCGCGCAAATTCATTGATACGTGCCATGTCAATTTCTAGACCGGCCTGATAAAAATACACATCGCACGAAAGGCGAAGCGCATGCACCACGTTCAAGTTTCCATGCACGCCCCAGCACCTTTGGTAACGCGCCCCGTACTGGTAACCGCCCGTACAAGCCTTCGGGTAATACTTTGTCTCCGAGATAATCCCGCTTTCAAGCCCAGCACCCGATGTCACCAATTTAAAGATAGATGCCGGCGGATAAACACCCGAAATAGCGCGGTTCGTGAGCGGCCTCATGGAATCAAGCGCCACATGAGCCCAGCCCTTGTTGCGTTCACGCTTTTTAAGAGAGAATATATTCGGGTCCAAGCGCGGAGAAGATACCATCGCCAAAATTTCCCCATTGCGCGGGTCAATCGCGACCAAAGCGCCCTTCACCGAATCGGGAATCGCGGCCTCTGCGGCTTTCTGCAATTTCAAGTCAATCGTCGAAACCATGTGCAAGCCAGGCTCCGGCGCAATAAAGCCGCCCACATCCGAAAGCGTTCGCACCTCGCGCCCCGAGGCGTTCACTTCCACAAGCTTGAGTCCGTTTTTCCCGCGGAACTCCTTGTCGTATTCTTGCTCCAAACCCTTTTGCCCAATGCGATCGCCCTGCGAATAAGAGGCGTATTCCGGAAGCTTCAGCTGCTCTTCCGAAATTTCACTCGTGTAGCCCAGCACATGCGAGGCAAGCGTCCCGTACGGGTATTCACGGCGAGACTCGATAATCACGGAAACGCCGGGTAACTCCGTCGAATGTTCTTCAATCACCGCGACCTGCTCCATTGTAGCATCTTCCAGAATGCGCACCGGACGCGTACGCACCCAACGAATCCTCTGGAATGCCGTATCAAGCGAAAGCGAATCGAAAAGACGCGCGCCCGAAGCATCGCAGATGTTCAGTAAACGCTGGAAAACAGAATCCCTCCCCGCCTTCTTGCGGGGCATTTCGAGGGCCTGGAGCGCTATTTGGTATGAGGGGCGGTTACGCACCAGCACCTGTCCATGGCGGTCGTAAATGTAGCCGCGATCGGCAATCAGCTCGATTCTACGCAAACGGTTGTTTTCGGAACGCTGAAAATTTTCCTCGTAATGGATGTACTGCAACGTAAACAGCTTGAACAAAATCACCGTAAAAAGGATGACCGTCGCCGCCAAGAAAATCAGGACGTTCCAGTTCCTACGAACCCTAGCTTCGTTCTCCGCGTCACTATACATTCGGCTTCTTCCCCGAAGTGAGGTAGAACAAAATACCACCGATAACGACGGTGTAAATGCACTCCGGCACAGTCCTTGTGACAAAAAGCGTCGTCACAACATCTTTTTCCAGGCCTGTAATGAAGAAATAGAACATATCATTTACGAAAAACGCAAGGCCAAGGACTCCAACCTTCGGAGGCAAGTTGAGCGTAAGGAAATGCTCTTCGAGCTGCCCCACGGCAAAGCCCACAATCGTCATCGCAATCGCATTCGCGCCAAGCCATTCCACCGGAGCATAGACATCTAGCGTAAAGCCAGCCAAGAAGCCCCAGAAACAGCCCGTAGCGGCCCCGTGACGCAAAGCCACGGACACAATAAAGATGACCACGAAATCAGGCCCGACATCCAGAATCTTCAGCCAATCGCCAACGGAAGACTGCATGGCAAAAGCAGCGACAAACATGAGAAACGTCTTTAACCATCCGTAGTTACTCATTCAGCAGCTCCTGGATAATCCAATCCGGTTCCTTCTGCATCACGAACACTTCTTCCAGCGTCGAAAATTCCTGGAACGGCTGCACATCCATCAGGCTCATCACGTCCAGATCCGCCTTGCGAACCTTGTGCACAGTGCCCACCGGAATCCCCTTCGGGAAAATGCCGCCAAGCCCCGACGTAATGAGCGTATCGCCTTCGGCAACGCCCGCATGCGAGGGAATCATCGCCGAGAGCAAATGGCCATCCACGGACTCCAAGAAGCCCACCACGCGCGTACGGCGTTCAAGCACGGAGAGTTTCAAGTTCGGGTCCACCAAGAGCTGTACGCGGGAATGCGTGAGCATCGCCTTCGAAATCTTCCCCACAAGCCCGTTCATCGAGAACACCGGCATATTGTCCTGGACACCGTGATGCGTCCCGCGATTAATCACAAGCGTTGTCAAAAAGCGCCCAGGGTTATGCCCCACCACGCGAGACGTCACTATAGGAAAGTCCCACTTGTCGTCAAAGCGCACCAGCGTATGGAGCCTAGCCAACTCCTGCAGGCCTTCGCTTGCATGGTACGTTTCCTGACGCAACCGCGCATTTTCTTCCTTCAGATGCTCATTCTCGGCCTGCAACGACTTAAAGTCATTCACGGAAGATACCAGCAACTGCACCGGATAGAATACTGTCGAAAGCGCTTTATCGACAATGCTCTCGCGCACCGCCGTCGAAGACGCATGCATCAACATCCCCAAAACGAGAAAAAAGGCAAAAGCGACAACGCCATGCCTTTGAGTAAATAAATCGATAATAAAGCGAAAAGCTCTAAGCATCGAAATGCGATGTTAAGAATTACGTCGAAGAAGCGACCAAAACAGGACGATACTTGTCCAAGTCTTCGAGAATGCGAGCCGCACCCTTGCAAACGCAAGTCATCGGATCGTCAATCACGTTCACCGAGAGTCCCGTTT
>CAMZFJ010000102.1 GCA_947306025.1 uncultured Fibrobacter sp. | reverse complement strand
TACGATACCGAGATTTTCCAAGTCCGGGATGGCGTTTTCGAGCACGAGTTCAGAGACCTGCTTGCGGTCGCCCACGAGGTCTACGAGTTGCATACGGCCCACGATTTCACGCATGTTACCTTCGAGAATATCGACGATCATGGCGCGGATATCATCGGGGTTCTTGTTCAAGAAGTTCTGTGTAGAAGCCTTGAGACGTTCCGGGTTGTCCGAAATTTTTGCGGTTACGACGGCATCGACAGAAACGTTGATATAGTCCTTAGTCGGGACGGGGCTGCCTGTTTTCACGTCAATCTGAATCAATTGCAATGAAAGATGGTCTGCGCGTTCGAAGAATGGGATTCTAAAGCCCGCTCGACCAATGCTGACTCTTGGTTCTTTGCGAAGGCCTGAAACGATGATGGCTTCGTCCGGAGCTGCTTTGATGTAAGACATCGTGAATACGCAGATGAATAAAAGTACTGCAACGCCTATAGCGATGTACATTAAGTCTATTTGCATTGAATAACCTCAATTTGGAGTTTGCTTTTAATATACAACATTTATATTGTCACAAAGTGCTAAATCGAAATTTTTTTTTGAAATTTATTTTGGGTGTACGAATAGCGTTTTGATACGGAATAAAAAAAGCCCGCGCTAGATGGCGGGCAAAAAAGCAATACTCATCGGAGTTAAATCTTTTCGATGATTTCGTTTTTGGCGTTGACGCGAATGACTGTCGGTTTCCAGTTCTTGGCTTCTTCCGGGGACATTGTCGCGTAAGTTACAATAATTACGAGGTCACCAGGCTGTACCAAACGTGCGGCGGCGCCGTTCAAGCAGATTACGCCAGAACCAGCTTTACCTTCGATAACGTATGTATCGAGGCGAGAGCCATTGTTAACATCAAGAACGCCTACTTTTTCAAAGGGGAGAATGCCTGCGGCATCCATCAAATCGCGGGCGATGGTGATGGAACCTTCATAATTGAGGTTTGCATCAGTTACTGTAGCGCGATGTATTTTGCTTTTAAGTAATTCTAGCTGCATTGCTGCTTAGAACTTCACATTGAAGAAACTTGCAACGCCTTGATTCGGAGTTGGAAGAACACCAAAGCTGAAGCGGTTTGCATCTGGGTTACTATCCCACTGAGTGGTAATGAATGCGTCTGCAAAAGACCAAAGATGAGCAGCGGCGATTCCGAGGAATCCATACCACCAATAGCTCTTGTCTTGAACATAGAAGACCACTGTTACAGCGATACTGCCAACTTCAAGAACATCCATAAAAGTTGCCTTGGCAGTCTGTTTTGTTTTCCACTGATAATAAGAAGGAATCAAAAGAGACAAGTAAGCGCTGCCTTGGTCACCACTGCGATAACGATAGGAACGGTCGATGTCTGCATCTTCCATGCCTTCGGCTCGCTGGCTGAGCCAATCTTCTTCGCTCACGCCGAGT
Organism: uncultured Fibrobacter sp.; assembly: GCA_947306025.1. The sequence goes on along the minus strand of CAMZFJ010000102.1, from coordinate 5,193 downwards.
CTGTTCCAAGGTTTCTGGAGATATTCTGTCGGGCGGATGCCAAGTTCGACGAGTTTCGTCAACTTTTCACGAGAGACGCCTTGTTCTTTTGCCTGCTGATATTCCCACTGGGTAAGGCCCATGTCTTCGTACTTGAAACCGTCCCACTGTCCACCAGTAGCTTGTGCTGTACCGATATTTGCTTGGGAGGCTTCTGCGTTAGCTTGTGCGATGGAATCTGCAGTTGCAGCGTCTTGAAAATCGTCAGAAAAGAGGTCGTCAGACTGAGCAAACGCTAATGAACCCGCGAATAATACAGCAGAAAGCATTTTGAACATGTTACTCATTGTGATCTCTTTCTTAAACGTTTAATGCCGGGGGAGGGAATCGAACCCTCACACTCTCGCGAGTACTGGATTTTGAGTCCAGCGCGTCTACCAATTTCACCACCCCGGCGGGGGAGCAACACAAATATAGCACTATTTTTGCGTTTTTTGTAGGTATAATGCGAAAAAACGCAAGTTTTATGCGCAAAAAACTGTAAAAATTTTTTTCGAGTATAATTTTGTTTGCTTAGAGAGCCTGTTTTACCAGCATCGGTCTAAATTCTACGTTGATTGGCGTGAGTTTTTTGGCTCCGTAATCCACGGCGCTTTCCTTTGTTTCAAATGGACCGGTGCGTACGATATAGAGAACTTTGCCGCTTTCAAGCGTGTTCTGGCTAATTGTGCAAGAAATGTTGCGCCTTTTTAAGTTGTCGACGAGTAAATCAGCATTGGATTTGACGCTGAACGCGCCCAGTTGCAGCTGCCATGCACTTTGTGCTTCGGTGTTTTTGGAAATGTTTGTTTGCGGTGTCGTTTGGGCTGCGGGTTGCGGGGTAGCTACCTGCGTTGTGTTTTGTATGGGTGTAGGCTTTACGGCTGCGTTTTGCATCGGCACTGTTGTGGCGCGCGCTTCGACCTTGGCTTTACGGGCTTCGGGTTTGCCGAGGTTTTTGCATGCTTCGTTCAGTTCTTCGTTGCGGGCGCGGTTTTGTACGGCGGTACAGACTTTTTGCAGTACAGTTACTTGATGCGGTTGCGATGTTTCAATCGCGTGAATGAGCGATTCTGCAGCCTTGTTGTACTTGCCAAGGTACATTTGGAATTGAGCCTTGGTCATCATGAGGTCGGCGTATATAGCTTTTTGCGGATTAGTCTTGCTGATGAGACTATCGAGACGCTTGCCTGCTTTGCTGAAATCGGCTGCGACTCCTGTTTGTGAAAGGGCGAGAACGTTCCACAAAAAGCATTCGGTGCGTGTGGAATCGGGTTGTGCGGGGCAAATAACTTCGTAAGCTACGGCTGCTTCTTTCCAGTTGCCGTTGACATATGCTTTTTGCGCAGAAGCCAGTGTTGGTGCGGTTTCTGCAAAGGAAGCTGTTGTGGAAAATGCGCTCAGGGCGCCGGTAATAACCAAATTACGAATAAAATATTTAGCCATATTGCCCTCTATTGCAAATATACAATTTTTTTTACAATACGACATGGCCGAAAATACGTAACTCATTGATACTCTGTGAGTTACGTGAATAGACCGAGGGGTGGAGTCTATGTTTTTAGTCGCGGCAAAATCGCCAAATTCTAGCTAGTAACTATTAACTACGAACTAGTAACTCGTTTACACGAGCGTTCCGCGGAGTGTCCAACCGCGGATGTCGTCAATTTTTACCTGCACGTAGTCGCCCGGCTTGATGATGCTGCCTTCTTCGGGCTTGAAGATGACCTTCTTGAAATTGTCCGTTTTACCGACAAATTCATTTTTATCGCGCGTGGAGCATGCTTCGACGAGGATTTCCTCGGTGCGGCCGATCATTATCTGGTTACGCTTGAGCGTAATGGCGTTCTGGAGTTCCACAAGGCGCGTGTGGCGGGCGGACTTTTCTTCGGGCGTGAGAATTTCTGGTTCGTTGTATGATTCCGTTCCTTTGCGCGGGCTATAGATGAACATGTAGGCGGTGTCGAACTGGCAGGCTTCAAATGCCTTGATTGTCTGTTCGAAATCTTCGTCCGTTTCACCCACGAATCCGCAGATGACGTCTGTCGAAATCGCGTAGTACGGATCATGGCTACGCAGCTGCTCGATGACGGTCATGTATTGTTCCATGTTGTGCTGGCGGCGCATCTTCTTGAGGATGGCGTCGGAGCCGCTCTGGAGCGGGATGTGCGCGTAATGGCAAACTTTCGGATTGTTCAGAAGAACGTCGATGAGTTCGTTCGTGTAGTGGCGCGGATGCGGGCTTGTAAAGCGGATGCGCTTGATGCCGCCGATTTCGGAGACCTTCGTCAAAAGCGTCGCGAAGTCTTCGGTAGCGGTCTTGTAGGCGTTTACCGTCTGGCCAAGCAGCATCACTTCGGTAATGCCCTTGTCGGCGGCTCTGCGGACTTCGGCGAGGATGTCGTCTGCTTCGCGGTATTTCTCGGGACCGCGGAGGTACGGCACGATGCAGTAGCTACAGCGCTTGTTGCAACCGCGCTGGATGGCGACGAATGTGCTGAAGTTGTTGTTCAACTTGGCGTAGTCGCCGAGATAGTTCTCGTTGCGGTCTTCGTCGATGAACATCTTGTGGTGCGTCCGGTGCAGCGGGCTGTGGGCGTCGCCGAACAAGAGCTCCGGAATTTTGCGGTATTGGTCCGGGCCCACGATGTAGTTCACATTCTTGAGGCGCTTCAACAGTTCCGGGCCGCGGTTCTTGGCCATGCAGCCGCAAACGACGACTTTCACGTCGGGATTCTTTTTGCGCAAGTACTTGAGCTTGCTGATGTTCGCGATGGCGGTTTCCTCGGCCTTTTCGCGTACGCTGCAGGTGTTCACGATGATGATGTCGGCGTCTTCCTGGTTGTTCGTCTCGACACAGCCGCACATGTCTAGCTGTTGTGCGATCATCGCGGAGTCGTATTCGTTCATCTGGCAGCCGTATGTGGCCAAGTGGTATTTTGTCATGCGGCCAAAGATAGAAAAAGTGTGCAAGGCGAACGATGCGCGAAAGCTTGCTTTCGCATATTTGAGCCGCCGCCACGGACGCCGGAAGCGTCAAAAGGCGAGCGACGCGCGAGTCAAGCTTGCTTGAACGAGCATGTCCGAGCCGTACTAAATGCACGCAAATCGAGTGCCGCAGACGATGTTTTTACATCGTCTATGGTCGAGATGCAGCTGCATGACATTGCAAATGTCAAATGCACGCGAAGCGTGCCAATTTAGTAAAAGTGCGCAAGGCGAGAGAAGTGCGAAAGGCGCAAATGGCGGATGTTGCTGCTCGAAAGTGCGAAAAATGCGAAAAAGTGTTACCAAAATGCTTAAAAAAGCGAAAATGGTATCAAATTTTATATATAAATTAATTAGAATTTGCAGAATTTTGGAGTGTTTGAAGGCTCGTATGTTACCAAATGGGGTAAATTTCTTGTTTTGGTACCATGTTTTGTGCGGGAAAATCTCTAAATATTTTATATAAACTAAAATTTGTGATACCAAAATTAACTTTTGTGCTTGTTTGGTATCATTTTTGGAGAAAAAATGCATTTTCTCGCTCAATGTGGCTTGTTTTTGGTGAAAAAATTTTGCATATTGCTCTTGTTTGTTGGGCAAAGGTGACTTGTTCGACACCATTATTATATGCAGGATGCGTCCTGGATTCTCTCTGGATGTAAACCTCGGTTGGCTATATCGTTCTTTTTATGCTGGCGAATCGAGGGTGTGATGCAATCTTTTGAAAGACTTTCTCCTGATATGCTTTTGCCTCTGTTGCAAACTCGTGCGGAGGAACTTCTCCGTGCTATTGAAATAACTAAGAAATCGTTGACTCGTGCGCCGCGGGGGCGTTTAAAGCTTGCGAGGCGAGGGCGTGGTTTTTATGCTCGTCAAATTGTGGATGACAAATGCGAATATATTTCAAAAGACAATTTGGCGTTGATGTCGAAGTTGGCTCAAAAATATTATGATGAAAAGATGCTTGGCGTGTTGGAATGCAAGCTGAATTTAGTTGATGCGTTCATTGAAAAATACAAGGCAATAGAGGTGCATAATGTTTATGAAAATTTGTGCGAGGAGCGCAAGTCATTGGTCGAGCCGATTCAGCTTTCGGATGAAGAATATGCGAGATGTTGGCTTGCGGTGCCGTATAAGGGGAAAGGTTTTGATGCGGGTGCTCCAGATTTGCGGACGGCGAACGGTGAACGAGTTCGATCAAAGTCCGAGGTGATTATTGCGGATACACTTGGGCGATTGGGAATCCCTTATAAATACGAATGTCCATTGAAACTCGCGGATGGTGGTCGGACCGTTTATCCCGATTTTATTTGCCTTGATTTGCGAACGCGTAAAGAATTTCTATGGGAACATTTGGGAATGATGGATAATCCTGAGTATGCTTCTCTTGCTGTCAAAAAATTATCGTCTTATCTCCAAAGCGGCTATGTCCCTGGGAAAAATCTCATCATCTCAATGGAAAGTTTCGAAAAGCCTTTGTGCCAAAATGATGTGAAAAAAATTGTAAAAGAAATCTTTTTGCATTGATTGTTTATTTTGAATTTTGTTATTTATGGCCATGGCAAATTTCTTTAGCAAATATTTTAGTGAAATAGCATTGATGGTTACAGCGGTGCTGTGGGCTGGTTGCGGTAACGTCGATAATGATTCTAAAAATGAGAAGTCATTAAGCAACGCTTCGAATAGTTTCGGTGTAGCTGAAATATCCAATTCTGTTGAATCATCTGATTCTGCAGCGTTACAGAGTGTAACGGAAAAAAGCGATTCTATTTCGAATGAAATTCCTAAAGATTCTCTTGATGCGAACGCCCAAACAGTCGTATTGCTGGATTCCGCGAAACTGCTTGAAAAGCAGCGGACTATAGATAGCTTGATGAAAGCTTTTTTCCCGATTGAATGGAATGATGTAGAAAAAAAGAAAGACGGATATCAATATGCTCTTATGCGGAGGTTTATTTTTGCAAAAAATCGTGATTCGATTTTGAATGCTAGAGCAGATTTGGGCTCTGTTATGTGTTATTATGGTGTTATTGCGGATAGGAATAGACCACGTCGTCTTGGCTTTAATGATGGTTCTGAAGGTCGATTTAATAATGGTCCTGGAAACGCTTCTGTAGATGATGGGTCTATTTTTCAATCGTTATTGGGTAATTCGAATGTGTTTCCGTCTAAATGGACTCTGAAAGT
>CAMZFJ010000101.1 GCA_947306025.1 uncultured Fibrobacter sp. | reverse complement strand
ATAAGTTCAATCTCAAATATATTGGGGCTAAGGCGGATGATCCCGTTGTCTCTGAACACGAGGATGATTCAAAGGAGGGTTCGCCCTAAAGGTTTTTGGGGCAAATCGTAAATAATTATTGTTAGGAGGAAGAGAGGACCCGGCGGAAGCTGGGTCCTTTTTGTATTTGATTGAAATTTATTCTGTAAATGATACATTTGTATCATTTATGAGTGCGGTAACGTTTTTAAACTGATATTATATCTTGTAATTTGTTGTTTTTAATAATTTTTGTATCATTTGTTATTGACGGCGGAATCTCGTGAGTGTATATTTGCCAATATGAAACCGATTGTAGAGTACAAAGATTATCGAGCCTACATGGCAGACTTTTACGAGGAACGTAAGAGAACTTCTGCTTTTACTTGGCGCGAGTTTGCGAAAATTGCGGGGTTTACGTCTCCCTCGTATTTGAAACTCGTTTGTGACGGCAAGAGTAGCCTGAGCCGCGTGACGATGAATCGCGTGGCGGTGGCGATGGGGCTTGTCGGTTATGAAATTGATTATTTCGAAGCGATGGTGAATTTTGTCAATGCGCAGAAGGATGATGTCAAGAAAGCTTATTTTGATAAGATGATGGCGATTTCGGCGGAGAATCGGGTCCGCGTCATCGATAAGGATGCATTTGAATATTACGATAGCTGGAAAAATCAGGTGGTGCGAGAGCTTGTGCCGATGATGCCGGGGGCGATGCCGGGTGAAATAGCGAAGATGTGTTGCCAAGAAATTTCTGCTCTCGAAGTTCGAAAGTCGCTTGCGTTTTTGGAACGCGCCGGGTTCTTGAAACAGGTCGGCGAGAACGTTTATGAGCAAACTGATAAAGCGGTTGTCGGTTCCAAGGAAGGCTTGACGCTTGCGATTCGCATGATGCATCGCGAAATGGGGCGCTTGGGTATAGAATCTATTGACCAGTTTAGCCCTGAAAATCGTAACGTTACTGGCGTTACTTTGGGTGTAAACCGTGAAGGCTACGAAGAAATCGTGAAGGAGCTTGATGCTTGCCGCAAGAAGATTATTTCGATAGCGGCGAAGTGCGGTAAGCTTGACCAGGTTTGCAGATTGAATTTACAGTTTTTCCCGTTGACTCAAAGAGTCGGGTGTGAAACGGAGGAATAGTATGAATAAGAAACTTTATATGGCATTCGCTGGAGTGCTTTCGCTTATGGCGCTTGGATGCTCGGACAGTAACGTATCGGGCTCGTCGGAAGACCCCAATGTGTTGACGGCGCTTGGCTCGTCCAGTTCTTTTTTTGATGATTTTTCTAGCAGTTCCGTGTGGTTCTCCTCGGATGGGCGTCCGCGTTTGTGCCGTGTTGCCGAAATGGAATTGGCTCCTGCCGATTGCGATTGGTTTGGCGAAATGTGGAACTCTGAATCGGGCAACCGCGTCCATACCGGTTTTGATAATGGCTCGAATACGTCTGGAATTTGGTATTGGAACCTGGATTCCGGGGAAGTGTTGCTTCCGCGTATTGATTGGCCTGCTGAGGTAAACGGTAATTACGATTCGCTTTCGTTGAGCAAGGTGATTGAGACCTGTAAAGGCAGCGTTTGCGGAACTGCTGGCTTCTATATTGATGGTGATAGCACTGGGTATTATAATTATGAAACTGGCGTGGTTCCGTCGCTCAGTGTGGCGTTTGCCATGGCTGGTAAAAATGCGTCTGGAAAATTTGATGAAGTTGACGCGAGTGCGTTGAATGGCTTGTGCGTTTCGTATTCGTTAGGCGGATTTGCTTTCTTGATACTGGATTTTGGGGATTCTGTCAATGCTTTGATGGGTGATGCCGCTTATGCAACGCTTCTGATGCGTTCTGATCAAAATGAAAACAAGGCGATGGTTACCGAACGCGAAGAATGCTTTGCCTGGAGCGATTTTAAAGCGGATTACGGGCGCAATGGCCTTGTGATGAAAGATTCTGATCGTGCTCCGTCTATTAGCGTAGAAGAAGCTGTTAAGCATTTGGTGGGTGTGCGTTTTGTAATACGCGGTTACTATAATGGGACTAAAAATCCATTTGAAATTATACGAATTGGTAAGTTTGCAAATGCCGGTGGCAGAAGGGTATTGGATGATGAAAATTATCCTGTGGTCGATGAATCATGCGTATCTCCTGTTGTGGTGTCGAATTTCTGCGAATGCGATTACGCGGATCCGATTGCGGAACAGGAAAGTTTTAGCGTTGCGTACAATGGTGCTATTCAAGAAGTCAATGGCAAGTGGTCTGAACAGGAAAGGTCTTCGAATCTCTGCCTGATGTCTTTGTGGTTGACTTCGGTTACCGAGATTGGCCTGGAAAGGCCGGGTTCGCAGCCTTGCGATAATCCGTTGCCTAAGGTGTTGCAATGTTTTGATGGGTCTTTCCGCAGTTCTACGGATTTTATGCAAGTGAAGTCCGCGTATGACGAAATAGTTCGTGAAAAGGCAACTGTTTCTAAACAGACTTTAATGAGAAGGGCGGATAGTTGTATGATGGTTTCTTCGTCAAGTGCGAATTTGAATTCGAGTTCTTCTTTCTTTTTGACAACTCCTCCGACTGCTAAAATGTATTCTGATGATTTGTGGGAGGGCTATAGTACTTATGTTGATGCGGGTATGTATGTTGAGGATAAGTCCTTGGTTGGGGTTGATGTTGGAAAGTGGTTCTGGGAAACGGACTCGGCTTTTGGAGGAAAGTCGTTTATAGAGTGGCCTGTTGAATTGGGTGATGAGTATGATGCCCTCTCGCTTGATCCGGTTATTGACTATTGCGTTGGACTGTGCGGAACATTCCATTTGGATCGAGGCGATTTGAGCTATAATCCATATGTTGATGTGGGTTTTAATGTGGCTGGCTTTGAGGATTTTGGTAAGGAACTTCTGTCGGCTGATATTACGAACTGGAATGGAATTTGTGTGTCGTATTCTGCTAGCGTAGCGCCGACTTTAGTTTTGGATCTCGGGGATTCACTTAATGAGAAATTAGCTTGGGCGTTGCCAATGATTGATCTGGCTAAAACATCGTTTGGAACTAATAAATGCTTTGAATGGAGTGACTTTAAAATGCCATCTTGGGCAAGTGCGCATGAGTTTAAGATTACCGGAGAAGAGGCGGCGAAACATGTTGCTCGGATTTATTTCAGGTTCCAATCTGCTTCGGGCGTAGGCAATTTTAATATTATGGCGATTGGTTCTAACCGTCAAAAAAAATATTGAGGAGAAAACGTTTTTCCATTGACTCAAAGAGTCGTGTGTGAAACGGAGGTGTGATATGAATAAGAATTTTTATATGGCATGCGCTGGAGCGCTTTCGCTTGTGGCGCTTGGTTGTGCGGATAACGGTATATCAGGCTCATCGGAAGACCCGAATGTCTTGACGGCTCTGACAACGTCGTCGAGTAGTTCTGATTTTGGACTTTCATCATCGTCATCGGAGGCGCTACCGAACTCGATGGAAACCTTGTCGAGTTCTTCGATGGATGTTTCGAGTTCGTCGATTGTCTTGTCAAGTTCGTCGAGTTCCCATTCGCCAGTCTTGTGTAAAGCGGTTGCTGGGTGTGCTGGCGGCTCGGGCGATTTGTGGAATGTTAATGAAACAAAAGTTGGGGTTGAAAAATATGCAGGAGATTCGATAAAATTGGGAACCGATGCTGGAAAATGGTTCTGGGAATCAGATTCTAGTGAAGGTGGAAAATCGACCATTGAATGGCCCGGCGGCTCTTTAGATTCTCTAGTGGTGATAGTTTGGCTTACTGGTGTTGCGCATCTAGTAAAAGGTTGTATGACCTATAATCCGTATGTCAGCATAGGCTTTAATGTTGCAGGCTATGATTCTAATGGTGTGGCGTTGTCGGCTGATATATCGAGCTGGAATGGAATTTGTGTTGTTTATTCGATGTCGGTGGCTCCCAGTTTAGAACTTGATTTAGGCGATTCTCTTAATAAAGAACTGGAATTTGCGTTGCCGAGTGTGTCTTTGTCTCGATCGTCTGCGAGTTTGGCTAAATGCTATACTTGGGATAAGTTTGAAATGCCTAGTTGGGCAAAAAATGTTGAGCATAAAATAACTGGGGAAGAGGCTGCGAAACACGTGGTGAGGATTGTTATGAAGATTCAGGCGAAACCGGGAGATTATGTTTTTTCAATAACGGGAATAGGGACGAATCTTGATTAGAGTTAGTTAAAAATAAAAACGAAAAGGACCCGGCGGATGCCGGGCCCTTTTCCCTTGCATGAACACTCCTAAACCTGCAAGGATTTTTTTTATTCGTCATCCCCAACGAGGTCGGGAATCTTTAGCGCGTTACTTCAAGTTGATCTTCTGAACGTTCTTCTGGCTGCCCTGCTTTACGATGAGGATTGCCGGGCCGCGGAAGTTCGTGTTCATCTGGACTTTGTTTGCGCCAGCCTTGGCTTCGAATGATTGCTGTGCAATCACCTGGCCCATGGAGTTCATGAGAGTGGCTGTGCCGCGAGTGGCCTTGGCTGCGTTGAACGTGGCGCTGACCATACCGGGCTGGACATTCACGAACATCTTGGAATTTGCTGCGATGCGAGTCGGAGCGATGGCGATGGCGGATTTGCCCCAGTCGCCGGTAGAGTTTGCCTTGATGAGTTCACCTGTAGCGATGCCTTCGAGCTTGGGCTTCTTGGTGTCGAAGCTCTGCAGTGTGTCTGCGGTGCCGTCGGCCTTCCAAAGGAGCATGTTGTTGAGGTACATGTCGCCGGTGAATTGTGTGCCGTAAAGGTTAATGCCGATGGCGTTTACCTGAGTGAGGTCTGTAAAGGCGAGCTGGCCGTCTTCTTCACCGAATTCAATCTTGTAGTTCTTGAGTTCTGTGAGGTCAGAAACGTTACCGAGGCTGAGTTCTTTCCAATCCCAGCTGCCGCTCATGTTGAAGAGCGAGACGCTTGCCCAGCCATATTCGCTGCAGCCATCGCGAGTGAGGTCGGTGCAACCGCCTGCGGATGTGCCGTCGACGCGCATGTCGAAGGAAATGGCGACGTACTGGCTCCAGCTCTTGTTGATGTCGATACGCATCGTGCCTGCTTCGGAGGAGTCGGATTGAACAGTCTTGTAGGTGATGTGGAGGGCCATGTCACCTTCGGTAATCGTGGTGTTTTCTTTGACTGTAGAATCGATGGTGTTGCCCGGAAGTGCGGCCTGACCGTAAGCTTCGCGCATGGCGTTCAATGTTTCGACGTCGGTGATGTCGCCCACCTTGCCTTGGTACTTGTGCGTCTGGCGGCGGATAATCGTAAAGTTGCCATCGCCTTCGTCACCGGTGTCCCAAACGCAAGGAACGAGGCCGTTCTTCTTTGCGGATGCGACGGTGTAACCGTACCAAGCAGCGCGTGCTTCGAGGTGCTTTTTGAGGTTGTCGCCGGAGAGGAGGTCGAGACGCTTGATGGCGCCCATTTCGCCAATCACGACCGGAATGCCCTTGTCATAGAAACGGGTCTTGAGTCCGCTGAATAGATTGTCGATGGATTTCTTGGAACCGAGAGCAGAGCCGGAGCAGGTGTGTGCGGCGTCGTTGCCCGGAGTCTTGTCTTCCCAGTAATAGAACATCTTGCCCCAGTCTTCATCGCCGTCTTTCATGAGCGAGAACTGATACGGGTAGAAGTGGACTTCGGCCATGGTGTAGCCTTCGCCTGCCGGGTCGGTCGGATACTGTTCGGAAAGGAGCGGGGCCTTGTCAATTTCGGTACGCGGGGATTGCACGACTACGATACGGGTGGCGTTGTTGCCGCCAGTAGCGCGCACGGCCTTGAGGCAAGCTTCGTGGAATTGCTTGAGGACGGTCATACGCTTGGAGTCAAAAGCCCATTGGCCGTTGTCGGCGCCACCGTTCCACGGGTCGTTAACGCCCGGTTCGTTGGCGGATGCGAAAATCAAGTGCTCGTCGTATGCGGCGAACTTCGTAGCAATCTGTTTCCAATAGCTTTCCTGCTTGGCAGCGACTGTAGCGGCGGAGCTGTTCACGAGGCCGGATTTGTCGTAGCCTTCACCGTCGAAAACGTGGTCTTCGAGCCAGCCGTTGTCCCAGTGGCTGTTCAAAATGGCGTACATGCCGTTGTTGATGACGAGGTCAACGACCGTCTTGACGGAGTCGAGCCAGCCGGCGTTAATGGTGCCGTTGGATGCGTGGCTGTCCCAAGCGCAAGGAATACGCACGGTATTGAAACCGGCATCCTTGATGGCCTTGACGTAGGCGGCATCCGGGAATGGGTTTCCCCAACCAGTCGGGTTGCCCGGAACTTCCATCGTATTGCCGATGTTGTAGCCGAGACCCATGTCCGGGAATATTTCTGTTGCCTTTGGGAGGGCGAATGCCGATGCTGTAACCAAAAGGATTGAGCTAGCGGCGATGCCGAAGGTGTTAAATCTCATTGCTAAGACTCCTTATTGAAACTTGCTTTGGGTGTCTTTGTTCTGAAATTTTGATGATTTTTAGAATTTTTTGAGAACATTTGGCGCAAAATATACAGCGCTTTTATACTCGAAAACATCCCTTTTGTCACCCTTTTCTGAGGATACACCCGTTCTTTGTCTAGAAATATATATGAAAATGCTGAATTTCGCAACAGGAAAATTGTTTATTTACGTAAAAATAGCAAGTTTGTAAGCTA
>CAMZFJ010000100.1 GCA_947306025.1 uncultured Fibrobacter sp. | reverse complement strand
CTGTTCATCATTCTCGCCACGGCCAAATCTCTGGAGAGGTATGAACGAATAACTATAAATATCATTCGCCAAGAAAAAGTCAATAATTTCATCGATATGTTCCGCATTTTGCCCATTCATCACAGAAATCGTTCCAAACGGAATTCCGTGTTTTTGCAAGATGCGGATACCCCTCATAACTTGTTCAAACGAGCCCTTACCATTTTGAAGCGGTCTCGTTTTGTTATGGAATTCGGCAGGGCCATCAATGCTTACACCAACGCCTATTTTATTTTCTTTTATAAACTGCGCAATTTCATCTGTGAGTAACGTGGCATTAGTCTGCATCGTTATATCAATTTGATCTCTGCGATCTTTTGTATAATCAGCCAGTTTCTTAATCAAATCAAAGTTGAGCAAAGGTTCGCCACCATGCATCGTCAAGTTGACTTTACGCTCAGGATTCATAAGGCTATACTCATCCGCAATGCGGAATGCCGTTTCGGGCTTCATGAAGTCTTTTTGATTACAGCCCGCATTGACATAACAATAGGTACACTTTAAATTGCATGCTTCGGTCAAATTCAAAACGGCATGAGTAGGCATTCCATGATTACACGACTTACAAGAATTATCAACAACCGATCCATCATCTATAAACTTATTCTGTTCTAAAAGATTAAGCAGTCTACGAATTTCATTCGGTTCCAAACCAGGATATTCGCGTTCTACGTCAGAAATTTTTTTAAATTCGCCTAAACGAGATATAATGTCTTTGCTTAAATCATCTAAAAGCAACCATTCCCCAGATTCTGGCAGCAACGCCAAATTATGCTTACCTAAGTCAATCCATTCGATTTGTTTGAGTTTCATATTTTACCAAGAGAAAGGGAGAGAAAACCCCTCCCTTTCGGTTAAACCATTTTTTATTTCATGATTTTCTTTACGGCATCCAAGTTTGCCAAAGGAACAAGGATTCGTTCCTTACCGATATAGCAGTCTAGAGTAGCTAACGATTTGGTAAGTTCCTTAGTCAAATTTCCCGTAAACGAGACACTCGCAAAATCGGTCGGTTTCAACCCCGAATCACAAATATCCTTGGTATAACTCCCCTTAAAATGGGTTCCACCAAATTTACACCAGTCTCCCTTACAGTAATCCGGGCAATCATCCATGGCCAAGCCACCTCGTCCAGCGAATTCAAAAACCTTTTTATCGCCAAGAATCCAACGCCCCGTACGGCTGCTAGAATCAGACTTGATTTGTTCTGTAGAATGGATCTTACAGTGAATCACACCATCGCCCCGATCTTTGCAATGGTTGTTTGGGTCTTCACTCTTAATACCTAAATTAAGATTTTTAGACGCCAAGTCTGCTCTTGCATTCTTGATATCAAGTTTAGCACCAGCAAGGGATGCCTTATTAAGTTTATCGTTTATATTTGCCATATTTTTTTTCCTTTTTTACAAAGTTTCAATCGTACGCTTAAAATAACATTAACATAGCATTAGAACAAATTGAAAAAATTAAATTACACACATTGCTTTTTAAGAATTGTTCCAACCTTAGCTTTATTTTATTTTCAACAATCTTAAAGAAAAAAAAGGGCGAGATTCCCCTCCCTTTCAATATATCAACAAAACATCAAAGCAAAAAAAAGAACAAGTTACGCAAATTACTTTTTAAGGATTTTTTCAACAGTGGTTCGATCAACTTCTTTAAATAAATTTTTTTATCTACGAATTTACAACCTAACGAAGATGAATCACTTATTTGTTTTTTCGTAAGCTCTGCATTATGTATAAAATACGATTCATTTAATGCTCAACGATCTAATGGAGGTCCATCCATCCACCCTTTTATCCATCCTGGGTGTCCCTCATCCCATCTATCAGAATGATTATTCATACGTGATTGCATCAACCGATTTCCTACACTTCTTACAGATTCACAAGCATTCAATTTCTTATTTGCAAGAGCATCCTTCTTCATTTTTATAACAGAATTCAGCTTCATTTTGTCATTTATATTTGCAATATGTTTTCCTTTTTTACAACAAAGCCTACGTTGTAATTTTAATATAACAACAAAATACTTTTCACAAAATTTGAAAAAATTATATTACATATATATACAAAGTAAAGCAACAAAGTATTCAACACTAGGAAACACAACGTGTTACAGCAATTTTTAACAAACCACAACCAAACAATAAACAATATTTTACATTGTGTAAAAACAATATAATTTTATTATATAGGATAAGAATGAACTTATTACTAAGTCTTACAGAACAATGCAATCTTCGCTGTAGTTATTGTTACTATAAAGAAAGTCAAGCGGAGCGATCGAGGATAATGAGCAACGAGGTTTTAGAATCATCGTTGGAATTGGCTTTTGAAAGGACCATAGAGCTCAAGCACAATCTTTTGAACATCACATTTTTTGGTGGCGAGCCTCTATTGCGGTTCCAAACTATCAAAAAAGCGGTCAAACGGGCCAAAGTTCTAGCAAAAGAACATAAAGACAAACTCCCTGATGATTTTCAACTGCGCTTTTTCATCAATACTAACGGTACTCTTTTAACAGAAGACATTCTCGGTTATCTCAAAAAAGAACATATCGGAGCACTTCTTTCGCTTGACGGCCCCGAAAGAAAGCATAACATTTCAAGAAAAAAAACAGACGGATCTGGCAGTTTTCAGGACTTAGCCAAATGGATTCCTGATTTTGTAGAAATGAATGCCACCGTTTTGATGGTTATAACCCGTAAACATGTTCGTGGTTTGAGTAGAGCCATCAAGTGGGTATTTGAACAAGGCTTCCGCAATGTCGCGACGGCAGTTGACTTTGACGGGAAATGGACAAACGAAGACTTTGCTGCGTTATCGATCGAATATCAAAAAATCGCGCTGTTTTGGTTCAAATTCAGAAAAGAGAATCCGGATTTGTACCTAAGCACTATTCAAGACAAGGTTTCGTACCTTCTTCTCGGTAAACGGCAGCGGAATAACGACTGTTTTATCTTTAAAGGCGCAATCGGCATAGCTACAAATGGCAACGTGTTCCCATGCAGCAGGTTCATCACCAGCAGAGACGATGCAAAATACAAACTAGGAAACGTTCTCGACAAGAAGGGCAGCATCTTTACAGGACCTGTCGCAAAGGACATCTGTCGCTTTTTGAAATACGACAAGCCCGAATGCAAAGGTTGCTTGATCAGGCACCGTTGTTCAGCGCACGAATGCGCCTGCACTTCTTTTTATACAACAGGTTCAATTTACGGAGTATCTCCGGAAGTGTGCGCACACGAACGCATGCTGACATCCATTTGTGACGAGATTTTAGCAAAGCGACAAGCTTTAGGTGAACTTTTCTAACCAAAAACAAAAAAAGGAAAAAAAATCATGGCTTCAACACAAAAAAAAGCAACAAAGAAAAAGGTAGCAGCAATCAATCCAGCTAACGCCGCAACTTTAAGCAGAAGACTCGGCGGCATGCCGGCTGAAAAAGCACTTTTTGATCAGCTGCGCGATCTTGCTGTATCGTTAAACAAGCTTAACGAAGGCATCCAACAGGTTTACAATGTGAAGACGCCGGTCGTCAAGACCGAAATCAATATTCCAAAATGCGCATACCGCGGCGATGACGAATTGGGCGGAATTGCAGCAGAAAAGAGCCTGTTTGCACAGCTGAAGACCATCAGCAGCAGCCTGGACAAAACGAAGAGCTACATGCAGAAGGGCATTCAAAAGGTTGTCAAGGCCAAGGCAGAAGCCAAACGCGCTGTAGCCAAGAAACCAGCAGCAAAGAAAACTAAGTAATTAGCGATAAACCGTTAAAGAGACGAAAGGCTGGCGAATGCCAGCCTTTTGTTTTACGCAATAATTTATGCGGTAGAAAGTTCAGCGCAAGCGACCCAGCACTTTTACGCTTTCACGCTATTTTCGCCCGCTGATTTCTCCCCCGCTTTTTCTGCGTTTTCCGCATTTTCCTGATAGACGCGCGTGCGGGCGTCATACAAGTTTTTCGAAATGTGCGTGAACGTATCGACGATTTCGGGGTCAAAGTGCGTGCCGGCTCCTCCGGTAATAATCGCCATCGCCTTTTCGTAGCTAAAGCCTTTCTTGTAAATGCGTTCGGCAATAAGCGCATCGAACACATCGGCAACAGCCATAATTCGCGCGGAGAGCGGAATTTCTTCGCCTTTGAGGCGGTACGGATAACCGGAACCATCCCACTTTTCGTGATGGTAACACGCCATTTCAATCGATTCGTTCAAGTAGTCGGCATCGAAAGCGCCCTGAGCATCTTCGACAATCTTCTTGAGGATTTTTCCGCCTTCGACGGTATGATTTTTCATGATGACAAATTCTTCATCAGTGAGTTTGCCATTCTTGTTCAGAATCAAGTCCGAGACAGCAATTTTACCGATATCGTGGAGCGGGGCTGCGCGTTTTAGCTTGTGGATGTAAGCGTTGGTGAGAACGTCCTTGAATTTGCCTTCGACACGGAGCTGGACCGCAATGGCTTCGACATATTCCGCCGTTTTCTTGATGTGGTCGCCGGTGCTCTTGTCGCGGGCTTCGACCATTTCTGCAAATTCCATAATGATGACTTCTTGCATGCGTTGGATGCGCTGGCTTTGCGCCTGCACTTTCCACATAAAGTTGTACGTATCGCGGGACATGTTGCTCACGTCTTCATACAACTTCCCGATTTCATCGTGATTGCATATTTTCAGGTTCACCAACTTGTCTACAGATTTCTTAATTTTATCAAGATTTATGTTTTCGTCGTCAAGTTCGCTGGCAAGCATCGTATTCGTCGCAATCTGGAACACGGCCAAGGACATATCGTTCAATGGCGCCACGACACGGCGTTTCACAAGTTCTATCACAACGCAGATAATCAAAATGGACAGCCCAAAGAACAGCGACAAGAGCTTGATAAAGAATATGGCTTCGTCAGTCTTGATAGTCGCCATGGCAATGTCTACGCCCACATACGCAACGGTCTTCCCCACTTTATTTTTTATCGGTTTATAGACCATGAAGAGCCAACCATAAATATCATTCGAGATAATCGGCTCGATTTCTTCGCCAGCCAGGAGCTTTGGCAAATAAGGCTCATACGAGGGATCGAATTTGATTTTCTTGCCGGGTTCTACGCCAGGGATTCCATCAGCATCAAGGTCAAACACGACCATAACACTGTCTTCCATGAACTTATAGACATAAAGGAATTTCGTCTGCGCGAAACTTTCGCGAATGCGCTCCAGCACCCATTTTGTACGCTCATAGCCTTCGGCCTCGTAACCGTGTTCTATGTAATCGTCAATTTTTTCGGCATCAATCGCCACGGTGGCCGCCTGCGCCGCGCCATATGCTATATCGGTAAAGTTGCGGATTGATTTTTCATGGTACAAATAAAAACCAATAGCACTTGCCAAGGTTCCCAAAAGCACTTCGGTAATGATCATCACGATAATGACTTTTCGTAGCAAGGAATTGCTAACCATCGCACTCCCGAGCCCGCTACTAGAGGGGGCCTTGCGCAAAAAGACTTTATTCATTTTTTCGCGAAAAGCCTTGGGAACAAAGCGGAACAAGAACACCGCCAGAACAACGATTATCGCCTTGTCAAAAATATCAATGACAATATCTGCAAGGAACTGCGATTTGAACAAGCTAAATCCCATGACATCATGGAAAGCAATAGCAATCGGAGCAGAGACACCTTCGCCAAAATTAAAGCCGAACAAGAAATAAGTAAAGACGGAGCCCAAACCGCCACCGATAATGGCAAACGTAAAGATGACCACAAGCAGGCGTAATGCGCTCTTGAAAAAACCTTTTTTATAAAAGAGCGCCGCACCGACCGCAATCAAAATACTCAACACACCATAGTACGTGGTGACGGGGTCCGACATCCCGTTAATGGCGTTCAACATGAATCCGACAACAATTGCCGGCAAATACCCGCCAACCATCGCCGTAAGCACGGTTCCCGTACAGTCCAGGAACAGCGGCAAGCCACAGGCAATAGCAAGTTTTGCGGGGATAATATTTAAAAGAAGTCCGCACACAAGCAGCAACAAAACGCTCTTGAAGCTGGACATTTTTGCAAAATCAAATTTTCTCATACCAAAAGCCCTTCTTAATCATTAAAATAAGAAAATTAAATGAAAATTGTACACATATTTTAAAAAATTTGCATACAAAAGGGTATTAAACGGCCCCTACAGGAACTATCCCGAAAATAACGGATCATCGCTTTCGCAAGGATAACATACGCCGCGGAATAAACAAGAAGCCTCCCCCCCACCGGAAGATTAATACAGCGGAAAAGGCTCGCGCAACAAAAAAATCCCCGCAGACGCGAGGATGGAAAGATACGAGAACGAAGACGAGAGTTTAGCGATACTCGAACTTCGCTTCGAACAGATGCTTGCAGTTGTTGGAATCGTTGCCCCAATGGGTCGGTGAACCCGCAAAGACATGGACACCCACGTCGGCAGCCCCGGCAACAGCGCGGCTCATGCCAGCAACTCTCCAGATTCCGCGGAGGATATCGTCACATTCTTCGCGAGTCATGTTGAGTCCATCGATATTGCCCTGGTACATATAAAGTCCATCGTGAATGAACGGGGCCGCATTGTAGACATCGTCACCC
>CAMZFJ010000099.1 GCA_947306025.1 uncultured Fibrobacter sp. | reverse complement strand
ATGACACTTAATGCAAAGGATACCCTTTTTTAGGTATCCTTTTGACACTTAAGCCTTTTTTTCTCACTAAAAGAAAAAACTAAGTTCTAAGAGCGGAGCGGGCTAAGTTCTACCAACTAACTTCTGACAACTGCGGCAATGCTATTCTAGTAACTCAATAAACATGTTTGTGCGCGGGAAACTCAATGTTTTGACGTAAAAGTTTCTACATTTTAGGCATGCTAGATTTTACTACACTTCCGTATGTTGATGACCGCTTTAAAGCGGTTCGCAGGGAATCTGTTCAGGTTCGCGTCGGTGACGCATTGATAGGGGGCGGCGCCCCCATTTTAGTTCAATCCATGACGACCACCAAGCCGAAGGACGTCGAAAAGACGGTGGCTGAAACTTTGGCTCTTGCTAAGGTGGGTTGCGGTTTGGTTCGCATTACGGCGCCGACATTTGCTGATGCGCAGGGCCTCGAAGAGGTGATGAAGCGCGTGCGTGCTGCCGGTTGCACGGTTCCAGTTTCTGCCGACATTCATTTTCAGCCGAAGGCTGCTTTCGAAGCGCTCAAGTGGGTGGAAAAGGTTCGTATCAACCCGGGTAACTTTGTAGATACGGGCATTTTGACGCTTGAAAATCAGACGGATAAGATGTTTGACGAAGGCAAGGAAAAAGTGGCCGAAGCATTCACTCCGTTTGTGCAAGAAGCGAAGCGCCTTGGCCGCGCTATCCGCATTGGCGTGAACCACGGTTCCTTGAGCGCCCGCATGATTTATCGTTATGGTGACACCGTGGAAGGCATGGTGGAAAGTGCCATTGAATATTTGGCCGTTTGCGAAGCCGAACATTTTGACCAAGTTGTATTGAGCCTCAAGTCGAGCAATCCGCGTGTGGCAATTGCCGCTTATCGCATGCTGGCGGCTCGCTTGAAGCAGGAACACTTTAAGCCGTATCCGTTCCATGTGGGCGTGACGGAAGCCGGTGCTGGCGCGGACGGACGTTTGAAGTCTGCGGCAGGCATTGGTGCGCTTTTGCTCGATGGCCTTGCCGATACGATTCGCGTGTCGCTGACTGAAGATCCGGTGGCGGAAGTCCCGGTGGCGCAGGAACTCATCAAGGCTTGCGAACTCAAGGCGGATGCGCCGAAGTTTGCGGTGCCGGTTCTGGAAAAGGACCCGTACCATTACGAACGTCGTGAAACGGTTCCGGTCACGCTTGCTGGCGTAAAGATCGGCGGTTCTGAACCGGTGCGCGTCGGCATGAAGGCCGATGCGGTGAGCCTCACAGGCGAACGCCGCAATGCAGAATTTGCTTTGGCTGGCTTGGATGTAAAGCCGGTTGTAGAATTCAAGGACGCAATGGACATCGCAGGCTTTGCGGCAAATCCGAACGCTGTTCCTGAAGGTTCACTTTTCTGCTACACTGGCCCTGAAATGGTGATGGGCGTGCGCGCTCTCGCTTCGGCTTTGTATGCAGCAAACCGCAAGGACCCGATTCTCCTTTATGCAAAGATTACGGATAGCGAAGCCGACATGCTCCGCGTGTCTGCCGACATCGGAAGTCTCGTGACGGATGGCCTTGGCGATGCCGTCGTGATTGACGGTTACAAGAGCCCGAAGGATTCCGTGATTCTCGCATTCGATATTTTGCAGGCTGCTTATTGCCGCCGCAGCAAGACGAACTTTATCAGCTGCCCGAGCTGCGGCCGTACGCTTTACGACATCCAGCAAGTGATGGGCAAGATTAAGGCTCGCTTTGGACACCTCTCGGACATCTCGATTGGCATTATGGGATGTATCGTGAATGGTCCTGGTGAAATGGCTGATGCCGACTTTGGCTATGTGGGCGGTGGCCCCGGCCGTATTACGCTTTTTGAAGGCAAGACCGCAGTGAAGAAGAACATTCCCGAAGAGGACGCTATTGAAGAATTGGTGAACCTCATCAAGGAACGAGGCCGCTGGGTGGAACCGTAGAGGTATGAGCTATGAGGTTATGAGCGCGGGCCTAAAAGGCCCTTTGAGTAAAAAATTTGGCGCCTACGGCGCGATTATAAAAGCTCAAAGGCACGAAGTGCCGACCTCAAACCTCGAAGCGAAGCGTGCTCAAAACTATTTAACTTAAACAAAGGAATAAATCATGGCAACTATTAAGACGATGAACAACATTTCCAAGAAAGGCTTGAGCCTGTTTGGCTCGTTCTATCAGGTTTCCGACTCCGTCGAAAATCCGGATGCTATCTTGGTGCGTTCTGCTCAGGTTGATACCGATAACTTTGATGGCCTTTTGGCTGTCGCTCGCGCTGGTGCAGGCGTGAACAACATTACGATTGACAAGGCTTCTGCAAAGGGCATCTGCGTGTTCAACACTCCGGGTGCAAACGCAAACGCTGTTGCTGAACTCGTGATGACCGTGCTCGGCATGGCTGTCCGTAATGCAGACAAGGCTGCTGCTTGGGTCAAGGGCCTCGACGTGAACGATCCGGATCTCGCAAAGACGGTCGAAAGCGGCAAGAAGAAGTTTGCTGGTATGGAACTTGCCGGCAAGACTCTCGGTGTTGTTGGCCTTGGCAAGATTGGCGTGCTCGTTGCTAACTATGCTCGTTGGAAGAACATGCGCGTGATCGCTTACGAACCGTATCCGAACGCAAACAACATGCATGAACTTTCTAACAAGGTCGAAATTGCTGATCTCGACACCGTGATTGCAAATTCTGACTTCCTCACGGTTCACGTTCCGTTCATCAAGGGCGTTACCGAAAACCTCCTCAACAAGAAGAACCTCGCTCAGTTCAAGGGTTCCTACATCATGAACTTTGCTCGTGGTGGCATTGTTGAAATGGATCCGGTCAACGAAATGCTCGCTTCTGGCTCTCTCCAGGGCTACCTCTGCGACTTCCCGACTGCAGAACTCATCAAGAACGACAAGGTCACTTGCTTCCCGCACCTCGGCGCTTCTACCGAAGAAGCTGAAGAAAACTGCGCAGTCATGGCTGTCGAAGAATTGAAGGACTACATCGAATACGGTTGCGTCCGCAATTCCGTGAACTTCCCGGCTCTCGTCGATCATCCGCATGCTGGCATCAAGAGCCGCGTTGTCGTGATCAACCAGGACGTTCCGAACATGATTTCTGAAATCACGAAGGTTTTCGGTGCTGAAGGCATCAACATTGCTTCTTTCAGCAACAAGAGCAATGGCAAGATTGGTTACAACCTCGTTGACGTCGAAAGCAAGGTCGATGATTCCATCGTCGAAAAGCTTTCCAAGCTCGACAAGGTCATCAAGGTCCGCGTGATTCATTTCTAATGGGGTATGAGGTGTGAGCTCGGGCCTTATGGCCCTTGAGGTCGCTTCGCTCTGAGCTAAATTGCTCAAAGTGAATGCCGTAGGCATGAACGGCCTCATTGCTCAAAGCCTTGCTTGCAAGGCGACCTCAACACTGGTACATCTTTTCAATTTCTTCGGCGTATCGTTTTTCTGCAACGGTGCGCCGAATTTTTAATGTGGGCGTCAAAAGGCCCGATTCGATGGTGAGTTCATCACCGATTAAAGTCCATTTGCGAATTTGTTCCCAATGGTTTAACTTTTCGTTGACATGTTCGATGTGGCGATTGATGGCGTCGCGGACAAGTGGAGACTTTAGCGCATTTTCAACATCGTAGTCTTCGTTTTGCGGCTTGAGCATGCGGCGCGCGCCTACTGGGTTCAGCCAAATAATTGCAGAAACAAATTTACGGTCGTTCGCAATGACTAGTGCTTGCTCGACAAGCGGGTGGCGGATGATTTCGAGTTCGATGGGGTTTGGGCTGACGTATTTGCCGGTGCTTGTTTTTAGAAGTTCCTTGATGCGTCCGGTAAAGTAAAGGTATCCATCATCGTCAAAATAGCCTTGGTCGCCAGAGTGGTAAAATCCGTCTTCGGTAAAGGCGCTGGCGTTTAAATCAGGACGGTTGTGGTAGCCTTTAAAAACACTTTCACCGCGCACTTGGATTTCGCTGCATTTGCCAATTCGAACGTCGAGGTGGGGGAGCGGTTTGCCAATGGATCCGGGTCTGATAGCTTGTTTGCAATTTGCGGAAACGACGGGCGAACATTCCGTCATGCCGTAACCTTCGAAAACGGGGAGCCCAATGTTCAGCAGAAAACGCAATATGGATTTGTTCAATGCACTGCTGCCCGAAATAATCATGCGGAAATTGCCACCGACGGCTTCGCGCATTTTTTTATAAACGAACAGATTGAAAATGCGGTGCAAAAGGCTCGGGCATTTATTCGGGTCTTTAATTTTTGCAATCTTGATGGCGTGCTTGATGAGGTGCTGCTTGATTCCCTTGGCGCGATCTGCGGCGGTAGTCATGCTTTCGTAAAGGCGCTCAAGAATGCGCGGAACGACAATCATGATGGTGGGGCGAACTTCGCGCAATATGTGCGAAAGATTATTGGGATTGTCTCCAAAGTAAATGGCAACACCGCTCAAGGTGTAAAAGTAAACGGCCATGCGTTCGAGAACATGCGCCACCGGGAGAATTGTAAGGCACGAATCTTTTTGCGAATCGAACTGGAACATCGGGGCAATGTTTTGAATTTGTACTAACATATTTCGATGCGTGAGTTCGACGCCTTTGGGGCGCCCCGTGGATCCGCTTGTGTAGATGATGCTGAAAATATCATCTGAATTGATTGTTGCAAGCTGGTTGTCAATCCATTGGGCGCGCATTTCGTCGGCGAGCGCGTCGTATCCTCTTTTGAGAAATTCGTCCCAGTAAATCCCGTTGGCAGGAAGCGTAGAATTTTTCTCGATACAGATAATATTTTTAAAGGACGGCAAGTTGTCGAGAAGTGGTGCGTCCAGTTCTTCGATGGAATTGACGATGAGAATTTTGATGTTTGCGTCATTGCTTTGAAACGTAAAATTCTCGGAAGAAATGTTGGGGAAGAGCGGAACGACTTTGGAGTGGTTCAGTTGGATGGCTATGTCTGCAATGAGCCAGTTCGGCGAGCTTGGGGCGATGATTCCTACACTTTCGCTTTTGTTTAATCCAAGAGCGTTTAATGCAAGTGCGAATGCCTTGGTATTCTTCTTTAAGGATTCCTTGGAATAGTGAATCCACTCGCCGTCTTTACGGTGATACCATCCCCTAAAATCGGATCGGTCACAGTTCGCGAAGAACATTGCCGGCAGAGATTTAAACTGAAGCTCTTCCATAATTTTAAAATAACATTCTATTTCTGAATATTGCATTTTTTTTTGAAAAAAATGGGCTTTGTGATATTTGCTTCATTTGCAAAAACGGGGGTGAGCTCCGCTTCGAAAAATATTTCTTTATATTTAGGGTATGTTGAAAAAGTTGAATGATTACGAGAACGAGCTTTTACAATTAGTGTCAAAAGGGGAGGCACTCACGGCGGAGGAACTGCTGTCGGTGCGGACGCATATCGGATTTTTTCAGCATGAGCGCTTGGTGCACGAACTGGTGATGATTCTGTTTGCGCTATTGACTGTGGGCGGGATTCTATTCTTGATTGTGGTTCCCGATGTTGCTGTGGTGGCGCTCGATGTGTTGTTCTTTGCGCTGTTGGTGCCGTACGTGAAGCATTACTACGGGCTTGAGAACGGGGTGCAAAGGCTGTACGAGGCGTACGAGAAACTCGAGAAGCTAAAGTAAATGTGACTGGATTCTTCGAATGCTGCGCATTCTCAGAATGACGTGCAAGGAGTCCGGGATGACGACAAAAAAAACAGTATGTCTGTGAGAACATACTGTTTTGATCATTTAAGCCGAGAGTCGATGCTGTTTGCTGCGATTACTTCTTCGGGGTGATGAATTCCATCCCACCCCGATGAGCGGGCAAGGTTTCTAGCGAAACCTCGCACTCGGATTTTTCTTGCGAAAAATCCTCACTACATGGTTAGGCTTTCGGTTTGATAAACTCAAGCCCACCCATGTACGGACGCAACACTTCAGGAATCTTGAGGGAGCCGTCTTTCTGCTGGTAGTTGTCGCAGATGCCGACCATCACGCGCGGAGTGGCGAGGCCAGAGCCGTTAAGCGTGTGGAGGTAGACGTTCTTGCCGCCTACCTTCGTCTTGATGTTGGCGCGGCGAGCCTGGTAGTCTTCGAAGTTCGAGCAGGAGCTGACTTCGAGCCACTTCTTTTCGACCGGAGCGTAAACTTCGAGGTCATAGCACTTGGCGGCGCCGAAACCGAGGTCGCCCTTGCAGAGTGCCAAGCGGTGGTAGGGGAGGCCGAGCTTTTCGAGAAGCTTTTCACCGAAGCGGGTGAGCTCTTCGTGGTCTTCGTAGCTGTGTTCCGGATGGGCGAAGTAAACCATTTCCACCTTGTTGAACTGGTGCAAGCGGAGCAAACCGCGAGTGTCCTTACCGTAAGAACCGGCTTCACGACGGAAGCAAGCGGAGTAAGCGCAGATGCGCTTCGGGAGTTCAGATTCCGGAATCACTTCGCCAGAGTAAAGGTTCGTGAGCGGGACTTCTGCCGTCGGGATGAGGAACAGGTCGTCATCCTTGTCGCAGCGGTACATGTCTTCTTCGAACTTCGGGAGCTGACCCGTGCCGCGCATGGTGTTGCGGGTAACGAGGTACGGCGGAGTGAATTCTTCGAAGCCGGCCTTCTGGTGTTCGTCGAGGAAGAACTGGATGAGGGCGCGTTCGAGGCGAGAGCCGAGACCGCGATAGACCGGGAA
>CAMZFJ010000098.1 GCA_947306025.1 uncultured Fibrobacter sp. | reverse complement strand
TTGGTAAACGCTTGGCTACGGCCGTAAAAGTGGTTTGCCTGAGCCTTGTTGTTCGCGAGATCGTAAATTTTCCCGAGGTAGAAGAACGCGGATTCCTTGTCGTCGTCATCGCCTTGTCGCGTGATCTTTTCGAGCAATCGGACCGATTCGTCGACTTCGCCTTTCATTTCGAAGAGGTAAATGGCTTCTTGGAGTTGCGAAGCCATCTTGCTTGCAAAAGCTTGGCTAGAGAACAACGAATAGAGGGCGAGGACTGCAAAAATCCACGCCTTGAATGCGTTGTTTCTGTTTAGCCAAAGATTATGCATCGAACTTGTAGCCTGCTCCGCGGATGGAAAGGATGATTTTCGGATTTGCCTGGTCGTCTTCGAGTTTGCGCCTCAAGTTTACAATGTGGTTGTCGATAGTTCTTGTCGAGGGCATGTTGTCGGGCGTGTAACCCCAGAGGTCCTGCAACAAGTCTTCGCGCAAAATGACTTCGCCGCGGCGCTGCCAGAAATACTTGAGAATCTGGAATTCCCTCGTGGAAAGTTCGAGCGGAACACCGCCCTTGGTGGCGACGAACTTCTTGAAATCCATGTGGATATCGGCAAAGTCAATAACGTCCACAGACGAAAGCTGTTTGGCGGGGGCTTTCTGAAGGTCGATTCGGCGGAGGAACGCCTTCACGCGAGCGAGCAATTCCAGAATCGAGAACGGCTTTGTCACGTAGTCATCGGCGCCCATGTCGAGGCCTGCAACCTTGCTTGTTTCTTCCGTTTTGGCGGTGAGCATGATGATGATGCATTCCGGGTGCTTTTTGCGGATGAATCGGCAGACTTCAAAGCCGCTTTTCTTGGGAAGCATCACGTCCAGCAAAATCAAGTGCGGCTGGAACGAGTCCGTCTTGGCGATTGCTTCTTCGCCATCGCATGCCGTTTCGACTTCGTAATTTTCGAGCTCGAAGTTGTCTTGGAGCCCAAGCCGGATGATTTCTTCGTCTTCAACAATGAGGATTCTGTGTTGCATAATCATTCTGCCTTTTTGAATCGTACGGTAAAGGTGGAGCCCTTGCCGGGTTTGCTGGTGAGTGAAATGGTGGCTTTGTGCGTTTCGGCTACGCGCTTGACAATGGCAAGGCCAAGGCCAGAGCCTTTCGTGCTGCGAGTCATTTCGTCACCGACTCTATAAAAATCATTAAATATATTTTTTTGTTCCGAAGAAGGAATACCGATTCCTGTGTCAGCTACGGAGAAAACGACCCTGTCTTCGGCAGGAACTACCGTGATGGTAATGTTGCCGGGGGCGTTTGTATATTTAATTGCATTTTCGATAAGGTTTTGCACCAAGCTGTAGAGTGCCGTGTAATCGCCGATTACATATAAACTGGGTTCAATTTTAGTATGGAACAGGAGCCCTTTTTCGACACCGATATCTTCGACGCTGTCAAAAACTTTTTGTACGCAAGCCGAAAAGTCGAGTTTTTCCCAATGGAATCCGCTTTTGCCGTGTTCCATGCGCGTGTAGTTCAAAATGGCGCCAATCAAGTTTTCGAGTCGGGTCGCTTCCTTGCCGATAAGCCCTGAATATTCTTGCACTTTCTCGACTTTTTGCACACGCCCGCGAGCCATCATTTCGGCAAACATCTTGATGGAGGTGAGCGGCGTCTTGAGTTCGTGTGAAATGCTCGAAAGGAAGTTTGCCTTCATGGCCAAAAGCTTATGCTCTTGCGTGAGGAATCTGAACATCACGATAGATCCGAGCAGCACCGTAATGAGCGAGAACGACAAAAGCCCGTACATGAGGAACATGCGCTTGCGTGTTTCTTTCTTGATTTCGCTCAAACCTTTTTCGTATAAAGTCAAACTCCAGGAAATAATCTTGTCGAGCTGGACTTGCGTCATGACGGCGGAACTGTCAGAAACATGGCCGAGGATTAAAGTCTTGTCTGGCCCTTCGGTGATGGAGTAGGGGATTCCCTTCCAGCCTTGAGCCGAAGTCTTTAGCTTGGAACGCATGCGTTCGCGGTATTCATCGATGTTTACCTTGGCAAGAACAACTTGATCCCCGGAGAGTATGGGGTAGCTCATTTTGATGAACGTCGCCTTGCTGTTACTCATGATATCAATGCCGCTCTTGGATGTCGTTTCTTTATTCAAGAGGGCCTGGACTATTTCTTTGTTGTTAAAGAAAATATCCATGTAGCCAAGCTGGCGGTTGAAGTTCTCGCGCAAGTTCCAGAACGCTTCGCGCTTTTCTTGGCTCAAGTTTTCGAACGAGAGGATTTGGGTAAAGGCTGTTTCGAAAAAGAATTTTGCTGAGGGCAGATTCTCGATTTTCTTGCTCTGCAGGAATTGGTTCAATACCGCAAGGGTGTAGTCTTCGGCTTCCTTGTGCTTTTTTTGCGCCACAAGAATTTCGAAGTGCAGCAAGTTCACTGAACGCGTGAGGTCCGAATGCAGGTAGCCTTGCTGGTGCGGGTGCTCTTCAAGAATGTTGAGGAGGCGGAGCGCTTCGTCGTATTCCTTGGTTTTATAGGCGATGCGAACAAGTCCGAGGATATTCTGGATGTGGTCGTCTTTGGAATCGAACGAGAAACGCAGTTGGCGAGCCGAACGAGAGAGGTTTACGGGCTGCGGCATGGCCGAGGTGACCTCTTCGCGGAAAATCATCTTTTCAAACGGACTTGCGATACTGTTTGAAAAGTCCGAGGTCTTTGAAAAGTGCTTGGACGAAATGTCGGGGTAAATTAGCGTCCCGTTGTTGTACAGGAACATGGCCTCGATGCCGCTTACCGTCTTGAACTGCGTGGCGTTGCCGAAATCTAGAAGGCTGTGCGGCTGTTCGTAAAGGTACAAGGACGCGGATTTGACTTCCTGGAAAATTTTGCTCTGCTCTTTGCTGACCGTCGATTCGCACTGTTCGCGGAACGTCTCTGTGCTTTCGTTGTAGTTCTTCTGGGCGAGGTACGCTTCGTTCTGGATGTTGCGTACACTCAAAAACGAGAGGATTGCTGTTGGTAAGACAATTCCTCCCGCAAAAAAGGAAAGAAAAAGAAGATTGCTACGAGATATCCGCATTGGAAGCCCACTTCCCTAGAATGGAATATGCGCTGACAATTCAGGATAATTGAGTATAAGGACACTCCCAGCCATGAGGATAGCTAGAATCGAAATCGCGACGCCAATGATAATCAATAAATTTTTTGTCACTGGACTATGTTCGCTTGATGGGTCACGGAGACCTTGTGTCCAAGTTTAATATGGCGACTGTTCGAGTAAACTTCACGAACAAGAACGGTAGATTCCTTGTCGGTCGCTCTTGCAATTACGCCACGTCCAAGGAGTCTCGGCGGGAGGCCTGCATCGGATTTGTCTTCTTCCCAAATGGCGATGGCATCTCCGGTGTTGTAGCCATGTTCCGTACCCTTGTCTACTAACACGTAGGCGTAAGAACCGATGAGGAGCATCGGGTCCATTGTGTAGCGGATCATCGCCATTTCTTCGACCTTCGCTTCGGGGACGGCGGTGTAGCCGGATACGTTCAGTATGTTGAGAGGCTGTTTCAGGCGGGCTTTAGAATGGTCCGTCTTGATTTCTCTAAAGCTCTGGACGATCTTTGCTCTGGAGAGCGTGTCGCCAACAGCGGTAATCTTTGCATAGCCCGAAAGTCTGACCAATGCGAATCTGTCGAAACTCTTGTCTTTGTTGGTCGGAACTTCGATAGCTCGTGCATCCAAGATTTCGACCAAGTCGCCTTTCTTGATGTTTGCATCGGTCTTGCGTCCAATACCGACGACGATTTCGGATTCAGGAATGTGGATAATCGGTTCCTTCTTTTCGCCGGAGCGGATGGAGAAGAAGCGCTTGTCCTTCTTGAGGGAATCGAGCGTGTAGATTTCGGGAGCGAGAATCTGGTAGTAGCCGTTGAAAATCTTCGGTTCCGGACGCTTCTGGTAGAAGTAAGCGTCTGCGGCTTTTTTACGCTTTTGCTTTTTGTCCTTGTCGCGGAGATTCCCGAGCATGTTTTCGAAATCGCCATTGCGGGCGTCTCGTTCATCGCAGCCTACGGCCTTGATGTTCTTGGGCAAGTTGGAATCGGCAACGGCTGCTTCGCAAGGTCTTGTTTTGGGCAGGCGGTTTCCGTCGTCTTTGATGCCATCACCTAAATTGATGGAGTCGCCCGGATAGATCCAGTGCGGGTCTTGAATGTGCCTGTTGTTTTCCCAGAGGTCGGGCCAGGCAAACGGATCGTTTAAAAATTCACCACTGATGTCCCAGAGGGTATCGCCTTTTTTAACTACATAGGCAGATGCAATTAGAGCCGAAAGACCAAGGCAAATCGAAGCACATTTTAAAAATCGCATACACTTTTCCCTAATCAAATAATTTTTGTCTAATATTAATTTAATCTTTTCTTTGCTTAAAAGAGGGCGTTTTTTGCACAAAATGAGGAATTTCCGACATTTTTGAGCTCTGGAGGCGTTCCTTGGGGCGCTGAATGTTGCGGGAACGGTGTGCAAGGGCTGGATTTTGACCCAAAATGCCCACTCTATCGGGTACAAAGAGGAATAAAATTTCAAAATTGCCGCGGCCCGGTTCCAAGTAGAACGGGATGCTCTTGCGGAGCATGTAGCCTTCGTTTCTGAACGATTTGATTGCCTTGGAGGCGGTTTCGAGGTTCCCGGTCTGCAAGAGTATTCTTTCGGGGCGCGATCCGGCGAGCGTGAGAACCATTTCCGAAGTGATTGAATCTTCGTTGTTCAGGTTGAGATAGAATGTCCAGCGTCCTTCGGCGTTTTCGCTCTTGGAGAAAAACTTCGAGATGAAGTTTGCGTCCAGGTGGCTGCGGTGGAAGCGCATGTTTTGCGTTGCGACATTGCGGATGTTCAGCTTGGACGACTGCATGGCGGATTCGCGGCAGTCGAGCGCTTCGACTTGCTTAAAGAACGGAGCGAGCGATGCTGAAACGTAGGACGAACCTGAACAGAATTCAAAGAATCGGTCTTCGCGATTTGGATGGATTGCATCTTTGATACGGAGGGGCAGATTGAGCCAAGCATCCTTGATGCGAGGGGTCCAGTCCAGAACATGCATGCAGAATCCAGTCGATGCAATGGGCATAAAGTTGTTACCGAATGCGCTCTTGCATTCGACCTTCATGCCCTGCGCGTCTGCGGGATTGAAAAGGCGGTCGGGGAGGCACTGGATCTGGTGGCAGCTGATGACTTCGGGGCAACTGCGTTCAAGAAAATCGACGAACGTCTTGTAGCCATGTGCCGAAATCTTGCCTTTGACGTTGACCTGTACGAGGAGCGCGAAACGCCCGTCGCCCGTGGCGCGGAACCATATTTGTCGTAAAGCTTTCTTGAAGATGCGCAGATGGTCCTTGTGGAGCTGTTCCATGACGCGGTTCACAAGCTCTAGAGGCTTCATGTCGCGGGAGGGGGCGTCAATGACAAGGTTTTCTTGTGCACCTTTGTACTCCTTGACAATTCTCCAGTCGGAGTTTTCAGGAGTGGCATCTGCGGTAAACCAAGCCTGCAGTTTTCCCGGAATGCGGTCGTTTTCCATCCATGCCGAAACTTGCGCCTTGATGTCGTCGAACGAAAGGATTTTACGGACAACAGGCTTGTCGGCCTTTGCCGGTTTCTTTTCGAATTCATCGTCCTTACGGACATCTGTTTTTCTGGAAGCGTGGAACTTGCCTCCGGTGAGGGGTTTGCCGATCCTGTTGCCTTCGGTACGGCGCGGAAAACGATTATTCTGTTTGTACATCTTTAAAATCGTGTTGAATGTTTAAACTACAAATCTAGGATAAATCCAAGAACATTCCTTAGCGAGAGTCTTCGGGAATTCGCGGAACGAACCGTTGATTTGATACGTATTGAGGCTACCTTCCATAGGCGAGAGCGACATGACGCTGTCGGCGCGGGCTTCGAGGTAGGGGTATTCGTTGATGTTCGTGGACGTCACAACGGCACAGCCTGTGAGGGCGATGATCGAGTCGACCATCTGCATGAGGATCTGGTGTGGGGAACCGCTAAGCCTTGAAGATTTCGGATTGTGCAGCACTGCCGAAATAGGATCTATGACAACAACTTTGTAATTGTGGTTTTCGAGCCTTTTGGCGCCTTGGATTCTTTTGGCGATAAGTTGCGCAATCTCAAGCGGGGTAAGGGCTGTTCCGCGGAGGTTCAGGAAACCGAACTTGGATGTATTGGCCTGGAGCCTGCGTCTTTCGCCGAGCAAAAAGAGGCGGTTCAGGAACACGGACTTGGTGAGTTCCAAGTTTATGAACAAAACGTCGTTTTCGTTTGTCGTGTTGCCGAGCCAGTCTTCGCCATAGCAGATGGAAAGCGCCATGTCCATGAGGGCAAGCGATTTTCCGCTTTTAGGAGGTGCTGTGAACAAGAAAAATTCACCGGCGCGCAGAACGTTTTCGATAATGGTGGCATCTTTCTTGGGAGCGACTTCAGAATCGCTTGCAAGTTCGATAAGCGGCTTTCCGTCAAGTGAATATTCTGCCCATTCTTGCCATTCCGTGAAGTTCTTGGCGCCTTGTTCCAAGGCGATGAGGTACTGCTGTTTACCGTTGCGAAGCACGCCCGGCATGCGAACCATTTGGTTCGGATTGCGGTTGCCGTCATCGACTTTAAAGCCTTGCGATTCCAAAGTCTGGAACAAAAAGTCAACGCGTTCGTTATATTCGTCAAGATCGGTTGCTTC
>CAMZFJ010000097.1 GCA_947306025.1 uncultured Fibrobacter sp. | reverse complement strand
ACCGGTTGAACTGCGCGAACGACAAACGGGATGCCGATAAACACGAGCGCGACCGTAATGCCGATTTGCGTAAATGCAATCTTGATGCCGAATTTGGCGAAAAATCCGCCAATAAGCCCCGTATCTGCGGTAAGTGCCGTTAATGCGATACCCGCTACGGCTGTCGGCAAGGCGAATGGAAGTTCTATCATTCCGTCGATCAAACGCTTGAGCGGGAATGTGTATTTTACCAGTACCCATGCAAGCACAACGCCCATCACGGCATTGATAAGCGACGCCACAAAAGCCGTCACGAAACTCACCTTGAAACTCGACAAGACTCTGTCGCGTGTAATCGTTTCAATAATCTCGCTAAAACTCATTTGCGCCGAAAACACCACCAGCGACGCAAGCGGAATCAGCACCACGACGCTTAAGATAGCGAGCGTGATGCCGGTTGTTAGGCCGAAGCCAGGAATGACACTTCTATTTGTTCTCTTCATAAGTAGAGTCAAATATAGAACGCGTCATTCGCTATGTCCAATACTAAATAAGTATCACGTTTTATAGAATTTTTGTATTAAAATAAAGTAATTGTTAATGGTGGTGATGATGATGCATTTCTATTGTTGCTGCCGCCTTCGGAGAGTACCCGGCAATGCCCGGATCAATCATTCCAAAAATCATCGCGATGTGCGAGAGAACGAGGAATGCGGCGAGCAAAAGAATGGCGCAGTTCGTGCGCTTGTTTTCGCCTGCTTTACGGAACAGAAGTTTCAAGTTTAACAACGCAAGCAATATCATCGGAATGCCTGCAAGGATGTAAGAGCCAATCGCCACAACATCAATCCATGTTCTAAATTCCCCTGCGGATGCAAGCGGGATAACGACATTCGGAATGAAGTAGGCGATAATCCCGACGAATGAAAGCCCTGCAAGGATTCCGGCAATGCGGTTGACTTTTGAAAGAGTCGGATGTACATTCGGTTCCCGCAATAGGAATAAATCTGTAATGGCAATCGTTTCGGCAAGAATGACAGGAATTGCCATAAAGATGATGAGGTTCCAAGGAGAGTTTTGCATGAGCAAATCCATGTAATGGGTAGAGTACATATAGTATCCTTTTTGTTGTTGTGTTTGACTGGCTCCCTCTTTTATTAATGAATCTACAAAAACTATTCTGCAGAATTGTTATTGAAAATTTTGATAGCGAACGATTAGAAAAATGTATTAGACGTTCTTGAAAAGTGGTTTTATATTTGCAACAAATTATTTTTAGAACTTAAAAAGCAAGGTGATTTAATGCCCGAAGTCAAGAACTTTTCTGCAAAAGATTTTCATAAGATTGATATAAAAAATTCAACACTTCTTGATGTGCGCGAACCAAGCGAGGCTATCGTTCATCCTGTAAATGGTGCGATTCAGATACCATTTTTTGAACTTTCAAAAAAGATTGATTCCATCCCCAAAGAAAAACCTGTTTATGTTTTTTGCACAACAGGAGATCGATCGGAACAAGTCGCAGAAATTCTTGCGGATAGGGAATTTGAAGTGTACAACATTGAAGGAGGCCTTGATGATGTTCCTAAGGCGCACTTTGTCGATGCTAAGGGCTTGAAATGCCCAGGTTCAATCGTAAAAGTTGATGAAATCGTTAAAAAAGCTCTGATTGGTGACGAAATTCAAGTCGAAGCGGATGAAAAAGCGTTCCTCTCGGATGTCGAAGTTTGGTGCCAGCGAACCGGAAACGAATTGAAATCACTCGTCGAAAAAGACGGTGTCATTTATGCAACCATCGTGAAAAAAGAATTACCCGTTCCGGAAAAAAGAGAGTTCGAACATGGCAAAACTTTTGTCGTGTTTAGCGGCGATTTGGACAAGGCTATCGCTTCGTTCATCATGGCGAATGGCGCTGCGGCTATGGGGCGCCCGGTCACGATGTTCTTTACTTTTTGGGGCGTGAGCCTTTTGCGTAGACCCGAAAAAGTTCATGTCAAAAAATCGCTCATCGGAAAAATGTTCAGCTTGATGTTGCCGCGAGGTTCCAAAAAGCTAGGGCTTTCACGCATGAATTTCGGTGGCATTGGAGCCAAGATGATTCGAGCTGTCATGAAGCAAAACGGGGTTTCATCGCTCGAAGAACTGATCCAGAGCGCGCAGCAAAAAGGCGTAAAGTTTGTCGCTTGCCAAATGTCCATGGAACTCATGGGCATCAAGGCCGAAGAATTAATCGACGGCGTTGAACTCGGCGGAGTCGCAACAATGCTCGGTTCCACCGAAAAATCCGATTTGACGTATTTTATTTAAGCGCTTTCCACTTGCCACGTAAATCCCGCTTCTTCAATCGTGCGGAACGTGGCTTCAAGGCTTTGCCCGCCTTCGGTTAAATAGCCGGAGGCGAAAATGGAATCTGCAATTTTAAATAAAGTCTTTTCGTGACCCTTGAAATAGACTTCTCGACCAGCGGCACAACGGATATCTGATTTCTGTAACATCAATCGCGCGAGGCAAAGAACCTTGATGCAATATTCTGGAGTCAGCGTTGAAATATCGCGCTCGGCCAGTCGCGTTCCTTTGACCGGGAGCAAAAAGTTAATAGGGACGGATTCGGGATTGATTTCTTTCAATTCAAAAAGCATGTCCACGACATCTTCTTTCGTTTCGCCCATACCAATGATGCCACCGGAGCATATCTCAAAGCCGATGTGTTTCAACATTCGCAAATTGTCGATACGTTCCTGGTAAGTGTGTGTGGTGCAAATGCTTGGGTAAAAACGGCGGCTGCTATTCAAGTTGTGATTGATTCTGTTTAGTCCTGCATCTTTCAGAATTTGCGCTTGATGCTCGGTTAAAAATCCGATGGAACAGCAAATTTGCGTCCCGTTCTTTTTCATTTTGCGGATTCGTTCGGCGAGACTTTCTATATCGCTATCCGCAAAGCGAATGCCGCTAAGGCCAATGCAATGTCTAGAAAGATGGAATTCGTCAACTAAATCGTTGTCGCCGTAAAGTTTCTTGTCTTCGACATAACGGTATTTTTCAATCGGGGCTTCGGAATCTCGTGATTGTGCACAATAAGCGCAGTTCTGCGTACAGTTGCCGCTACGGACATTGGTAAGCAACTGGATGTTGACGCGGTTGCCTTTGTATTTTGTTCTTAATCGGTATGCTTCTTCTATAAGATTGTTGAGGGCGTCGCCTTGTAAATCAAGTATTTCAAGAGCGTCATTTTTTGTTAAAGAAGTATTTTCAGCCGTAGGAAAAAACATAATATACCTATATAAATAGTAGGATTTTGAAACGCAAAGATAGTATGATTATGCCAACTTGTCAAAAGACTATATCATTATGATGCTCGCGGCGCAAAAAAGAAGCGAGAGACCCATAAGAATATTGATAGATTTGCTGTATTTGCCAAAAATTTTTCTCAAGAAAACACCTGCACAAATCCACGCCAAGTTGCATATAGGCCCAGTCAATGGCAAGATGAGACCGCACAAAAAGATCGAGAAAAAATCCTTGTTGTAGGGGAGAGAATAAATTGATATTGCCGTTATGCAATAAATCATGATTTTGACATTCGTGAGTTGGATTAGAATGCCGGTTGTAAACTTGCCTTTCCCTGCATCGTTTTCGAGGGATTCCTGTGGCGTAAATGCTTCTTTGAATTGCTTAAATGCAAGCCATACCATGTAAAGCAATCCTATGAAGGAAAGCGTTCGAACGTACTTTTCAAAAGCTGTTCCGATAAAATAGCACACAAATACAGATCCTACGGAAACAATAGTGTAACCCGTAAATATGCCATACCATTGACGGATAGCGCTCTTTTTCCCGTAGCTTAATGCAACGGAAAGTGAACTCAGGTTGGCTGGACCTGGCGTAATTCCTGAAATGAATGCGTAAAATAAAAATGAAGGAATGAGTTCGGTGGGTATCATTGATGTAACTCAAAAACGCTCCCAACGATTGCGTTAGCAAGGGCTGAGAGCGCTCGGTTTTTACAAGAAGAATTGATTAGACCGGATTACTTCTTTTCGTAGATCTGGTCGAAAATGCCACCGTTGGAGAAGTGCGTGTTCTGAGCCTTGTCCCAGCCGCCGAAGTAGCTGATGTCAATCAAGTTCACGTTCTGGTCAAATTCCTTGTACTGGTCAAGAATGGCCTTGTTGGACGGACGGTAGTGATTCTTTGCGGCAATGTGCTGGCCTTCATCAGAGTAGAGGTAGTTCAAGTATTCGGTAGCGAGTTCGCGGGTGCCACGCTTGTCAACAACCTTGTCCACAATTGCGACAGACGGTTCAGCCAAAATGCTCACGCTGGGGATGACGATCTCGTAGTCTTTGGGGTAGTCCTTGAGCGAGAGGAATGCTTCGTTTTCCCAAGCGAGCAAAACGTCACCCTGGCCGTTTTCGATGAATGTCGTCGTGGAGCCGCGAGCGCCAGAAGCGAGTACGAGAACATTTTTGTAGAGCTTCTTTACGAATTCCTTGACCTTGGCTTCGTTGCCGTTGTACTGCTTTTCGGCCCATGCCCAGGCGGCGAGGTAGTTCCAGCGTGCGCCACCAGAAGTTTTCGGGTTCGGAGTGATGACACCGATGCCGTCCTTCACGAGATCGCCCCAGTCCTTGAGATTTTTCGGGTTGCCCTTGCGCACCAAGAACACGATGGTGGAGGTGTACGGAGAGCTGTTCAGCGGGAATTCCTTGACCCAACCCGGTTCAATGAGTCCGGCGTCGCGAACGGCGTTCACGTCAAATTCGAGAGCAAGCGTCACAACGTCTGCTTCGAGGCCGTTTGCGACTTCCAAAGCCTGCTTGCCGGAACCGCCATGGGACTGTGTGATTTCTACGTCCTTACCGGTCTTTTCCTTCCAATGCTTGGCGAAAGCCACATTGTAGTTTGCGTAAAGTTCGCGGGTCGGGTCGTAAGATACGTTGGTGAGTGTTTGCTTTTCTGCGGTGGCTGCTTTGTTTTCGTTAGATGAGCAGGCCGTGAAAGCGAGGGTGAGGAGAGCAATGGATGCAATGGTGATTTTTTTGAAATTCATGTTATAAACCTCTTTTTATTATAAATGTTGTGATTTGTTTTTTTTAGAGAAACGCCCTCAGCGAAATGGATCAAAGAAGCTGTTATGCTGTGCTGAGGGCGCTCGGTGTGTGTTTGGAGTTATTTGAGAGATGCTGTGAATCTTGCTGCGAGAGCAACGTCGGAAGCCTTTTTTTCGCTATAGACGTTCACTTGGATTTTAGAATAATCGTTGATTTTCTTGATGAAACTTACAGTCCAAGCGATTCCATCTGCATCGGCCTGCAATTCATCTCGGTTAGAGAGGTATTCCAATTCTGCGTACAGATTGCTCAAGAAACCTGCAGTCGGAATTTCAAAACCGACGAAGAATGGGATGTATCGTGAATCTTGGGCGTATTCAGACTTGATGCCGTTAGAGGCCTTAAGATTTTCGCTATCGCCGGTAGCGATTAAAGCGACTTCACCGTAAATGCCAAAGTTCTTTTGAAAGTAGTAGCTTGCGCGGCTTGCAACGCGGTGCGTTATCTGAGCCGTATGCTGGATCGGATCGAGTGCATTCACGCGATAGGCTGCGCTCACTTTGGCGTCGCCAAACTTAAGCGTTTCTTCAAGGCGGATATAACCCGTATTGAATTTGGCGTCGTAAGTGCCGAGCAACGCATTGAATGTGGAAATGCCATTTTCGTGACCAAAAGCAAAGGCGTCATGTTGGTAATCGCGGGCGAGGAATCCACGCTTGTTGAGGGCTACATCGACATAAGTACCGAAGTTGCCGCCAACGCTCCAGTCAGTACGGAAACGACCGAATTGAAGATTGAACTTGCCGTATTCGGTATTCCACTTGTAGTTGGCGTAGTAAGTATCTGCGGAAATCTTGTCGTAGTTCTTACCTTCAATCGTGTTGCCGAAAGCCGGGCTGAAAATGCGCAAGTTAATTACGGCGCTAAGATTTTCGGAGTCGTACTTTGCTCCAATATTTGCACGCAAGAAAGAATTGTCGAGCGTGTTGTCGGCATCGTTGTCGTAAAGTGCTTTGATGGCTTGTGCCTGGACATTTCCTGTCAGCTTGAATGTGCTTTCCTTGGTAGATTCTGCAGCAGAGCAAATGGATGATACCAGTGCTGTAGTAATCAAGATCTTAGATATTGTCTGGTTCATTCGTAGACTCCTTGTTATTGTTTTTATTGTTGTATTGTTTATTGTTTTTTTGTGCGGCAAAATATAGAACGCGTTTTTCTCTTTGTCCAATACTAAATTTTTATGCGGAGTTATTGTTTTTTGTTATTATTGTAAATTAATTAGAATTTGTTTGTTTAAATCTGTATAAAGTAATTTGTGCGTAAAAAAGAAACGCCATTCCGAGGCGAGTGACCAAAGAATGGCGCTAGGTACTATATGCAAAAAAGTTAATGCAATACGACTTTGCGGTATGTGTTAAATGAAGCCCACTTGCGGAAGAATTCTTCACGGCCTGCGATTCCTGCTTTTTCGTATTCGCTAAGTAACTGCTTCACGTCTTCATCGGAATGGACCTTGATTTCAAAGCCGCGTCCGTTGATGACGGGAACGTTCCCATAGCGGTAATCGTCTGCCGTGGTGATTTCTGCAATGCGCTTGCCGCGAACCTTGACGGCGATGCTGTCACGCAAAATGATGATATCAAAATCATCGGGGTAGTGGTAGCTTTCGCCTGTGGTGG
>CAMZFJ010000096.1 GCA_947306025.1 uncultured Fibrobacter sp. | reverse complement strand
TTTCCGAACTTTTCAAGAGCGAAGATCCAGAAAGGCTTGTGTCTGTTACGGGTACATATTTAGTTGATAAATATCCTATAACAAATTGTGAATTTACACAATTGATGTGGGATAGTATTCCGGAAAAATCATCATATCATGAATCGTTACCGATAAAAATCGCCCATAAAGATTGGGTAAATAGAAAAAAGACTAGCATTCGTAACCAAAATTGTGCGATTCACGATACAGCGGCAAATATGGTTTCTCTATATCAGGCTCTGAAATATGCCAACGCACGCAGTGTCCGTGAGAGATTAAGGCCTTGCTACATTTTTTCAAAAACTAGTGAAAATGCAGAGACAATCATATCAAAAGGTAAATATGTAATAAAATATTGGGATTTTACGATACATAATGACGAGTATATACAGGTTTCTGTTGACTATTCCTCTAATGGTTACCGAATTCCTTTTTATGATGAATGGATGATGCTTGCACGTGGTGGCGATAAAAAAAATAAAGCACCTTGGGGTGATACGTCAGCAACTTTTGAAGAAGCCCTGAAATACGCAAAATTTAATAGTGTTAGACCCAATAATGTAAAAGAATTGCATTTATCGGAACCCGTTGGTCAGCAGATACCGAATGGTTTTGGCCTACACGACATGTTTGGCTTAGTACGAGAATATGTGCTATTTGAAGAAAAGAATCCTTTTTCATTTAAATCGTCACTACCTTCCTGTCTAAAGGGAGGAGAATATCGAGTTTCACTAAATCACAAATTTGGCAAAGCCGACTTTTTCCCTTATTGGAAAAAAAATAAATTATGGGTACTGGAAAGTTGGTTCTGTTATGAATGGCGGTTTCCGCTTAATCCGCAACATCGGCAACAACGCCAAGTGGGAAAATGTTAAAAATTAAAAAAGAGACCTCTTGGCCTCTTCTTTCATTTTAAAATTTGACTTTATAAATCTGCGGCCAGAGCTTGCCCGTTATCCAGAAGTCCTTGCCATCGTATGCGATGCCGTTCAGGACATCTACGCCGGGGAAACGGTCGCGAATCTCCCCCGTTTTTTTTGAGAAGTCAATGTAGCGTAGCACCTTCCCGCTCGGGAGTTCGATTTCAGCAATCAAGTCCGTCTGCCAGATATTTGCATACAAAGTATTTCCAACAATTTCAAGTTCATTCAAAAGCTTGATCGAATAACGACCGTCGCGAACTTTGATTATCCCTGTCACAGAAAAGCTACCCGGTGCAATTTGCAGAAGTTCATCGGAGCCGTTACTCATCAAAAGCTGATCGCGCCAAAGCGTAAGGCCCCAGCCTTCCGTCGGGATGCGGAACTCGCCTTTCTTTTTAAACGGCTTGCGGGAATAAATAAACGCCTTATGCGATTTCCAGGTCAGGTAATAGATTTCGTCGCCCATAACAACGGAACCTTCGCCAAAATAACGTTCTTCAATGCGTGCGGAATCGAGAATTTTTCCGTCCAGCGTGTGGCGGTACAACCCCGATTTTCCATACAAGCCAGTCGTTTCAATCAGATCCTTGCCATCAAACGAAAGCCCTTGCGTAAAGTGCGAAGTCTCGTGCGGCACGGAATCGAGAATCGTCGGCTCCACCCGCGGAGCCTCGGCAAAGACATTAGACGAGAGAGTACAGACTAGAGACGAGAGAATAACGGCTAATGCACAAAGCGTTCTATTTTTCATCATATTGCAAAAAATACAAAAAAAGAAGCGTCGGCCACTAGAATTAATGGATTCTCCTTCGGAGAATGACGCGTCGCCCTGAGCACTTTTACTAAATTTGCGTCCATGGGTGAAATTAGAACTCCTGCCAAAGTGAAAATTATCGTGGGCATTCTCGCGAAAGATGCCGAAGCCGTGAATGCGGTTCGCAGTATTCTCAAAGTCCGTTTCGGCGAAGAAGACCTGAACTTGGAACCATTCCCATTCACGTTCACCAATTACTACAAAGAAGAAATTGGTGAAGCGCCCGTGCGAGCGTTTTTCAGCTACGAGCAGCTCGTAGACCGCGAAACGATTGTCGATATCAAGCTTTGGACAAACGACATTGAACTTGAAATCGCTGAGAAAAACGGCACGCCGGGGCTGCGCCCCGTGAATCTCGATCCGGGCTACATGACGCTTGGGCAGTTCTTTTTGGCAACGACCAAAGACCAGCGCCAGCGCGTCTACATGCAACGCGGGATATTCGTAGAACCGACGCTCTACTTCCAAGACGGGCATTTCCATGCCTTCGACTGGACGTACCGCGACTACCAAAGCGAAAATTACATCAAGTACCTCGAAGAAGTGCGCAAGCGCCTCGCCTACCAACATTCTACAGGCAGGCCGTATAGACTTAGACGAGAGAACGGACCAAAGGTCCTACAGACGAAAGAGTAATGAGCTATGAGGTATGAGCACGGGCCTACGGCCCTTTGAGCTAAAGAATGTCGCCGAAGACGCGATTACAACCTAAAAACCTCAAAGCGAAGCGACCTCAGAGTGCAACGCACGACCTCATACCTAACCCAACCCCTAATCCCTAACCACTGTTTACTAACCACTAATCACTAAAATATGAAAGCCGGTATTTTTACAATTCTCCTCCTCTGCTGTTCCAACATTTTCATGACTTTTGCTTGGTACGGCAACCTCAAACTTAAAGAAATGCACATCAGCACCGACTGGCCGCTGATTCTTGTCATCCTCGCCTCCTGGGGGCTCGCCTTCCTTGAATACTGCTTTATGATTCCCGCCAACAGCATTGGCAGTCGCATCAACGGCGGTCCATTCAGCTTGATGCAGTTGAAGATCATCCAGGAAGCGATTTCACTCACGGTTTTCACGACAATTGCGGTAACCGTTTTCCATACAGAAACGCTCCAATGGAATCACATTGTCGCTTTCCTGTTCATTATCGCTGCGGTTTTCTTTGCTTTCTTGAAATAAAAGATTCCGGCTCGGTGGCCGGAATGACGATTTAAATAAAAGAACCGAACGACGATAGCAAAACGCCGCTGCACTTGGCAACGGCGTTTTTAAATTACAATAAAATATCAGGTATAAACTATTCTGGTGAGCAAACTCTGGTAGCTCCATCGAGACTTATCGGTGCAGACCCTTCGCTCCAATCAGTTTCACCCTTACCCTTTCCGTTCGTATTGTCTTTCCATACAATGCGGAATTGAGCATAGTATCCGCAAATATCGCTGAGATAAGATTGGAGACACAACGACATATTAAATTCGTTTTGCAGAATACGGCTCCATTCAGCTTTATGAGAAGCAGAAGTATCAGGATCAAAAAGTTTTTCGTGATTTGCTTCCGAGAAACCGGTTGAAGCAGCACAGCTCTTAAAGACACTAGTCGTTTTTGCAGCATCAGCAAAATCAGCTCTTACATCAAAACGTTTAGAGACAGAGGGTTCCTGATATGGGAACGTTTCGCTCCAATAGCAGCTATCGCACTTTTCGTTCTTTTTCTTACCTTCGCAATTTCCCTTATAATAGTTGTAATTTTCTAAGGAATTAAACCAGCGAACTTCGTAATAAACGGTATCGGTGTATTCCGATTCCACGATATACTTGCTAATAAAGTTATTGTCTACAGTAAAGGTGGCAACAACCTGAGTTACCGTTTCATCATACCTTGTTGCGGTGTCATTATTCGCTTCAATACCGATTGTATAAAGATACGAGTACTTAGTCGATGGTTCAGGAACATTGAGAGCCATATAGTCACGATAAGCAATATCCGGAGTCAACTGGATTGCTTCGGTAAATGCAGACGTATCACCGCTATTGACAACAGCCATGCGGTAATAAGTTTCGATCTTATCACGGCCCTGTATATAGTAGTGGCGCACATTGCCATCGATAAACTGGTCTTTACCATCACTTGACTTGACACCAGTCCACTTAAAATCTTTAAGCTTAGAAGTCTGGATAACAAATTTTCTATTCGGATTATCAGTAGTTTCGCTGTATTTCCAGCTCAGTTCCCAGACACTCGGTGCTACACGGACGATAGCCACATCGGTCGGGATATCCGTTTTGGGAGTGGTAGTTTCTGCATCGCCGTAACCGTTGGACTTGATTTGCATACGGTTACTTTCTTTAGAAGTGGCACATTTATCGTACGCAGCCACGCGATAATACTTACCAGCCTTTTTGGCGCCCTCTAACTTATAGATGGTCACATCGGCATTGGAGTTACCTTCGTGTTCCCACTCAGGAGAATCTGCATCCATATCAAGAACTTGGATTTCAAAGCCTTCTTCAGGACGTTTATCATTGCGAGTGTATTCCCAAGAAAGAGTCCAAGAAGAATCCGTCACCTTCTCGATAGCAAAACCCGACGGAGCAGCAAGAACTTCCTTGAGAGCGTCACAAGCGGCCTGGTTAGCATTTGAAGCGCTGGACTTGGTCTTAGTCGCACCAGAAGAGGACGACTTTGAAGAGGAAGCTGAAGTAGGAGTCGTCGAGGATCCATCGTCCAACTCATCCGGAGCAGACGAATTAGAGCAAGCACCCAAAGAACACAGGAATGCTACTGTTGCCGAGAATTTCCAAAAAGTCAATTTTTTCATAAAAAACTCCCTTTGGGGAAAATTTGTTTTACAATCAAATATATTTTTTTTTGTAAAAAAAAGAATATAAAAATCACATTTCAACAAAAATATGTCTAAAAATGCGCCTTAGAGTATAAAAAAGCACATTTTTAAACAAATACAAGTTCCCAAAACTTATTTAGTTATGCGAAATTCACGGCTACCGGAACGCACGAGATAAATGCCCCGCGGCAGGGAATTCAAGTGTATTTCGCGACCATAGCCACGGTGGAGAACAACTCCGTTCATGTCGAACAGGGACCAAGAAGATTCTTCCGAGAGTCGAACCAGAGCATTCGGCCGATCGTAGATCATTCCGTTCTTCGCGCCAAGATGCGCAAAAGATTCGCCACGGATAGCCACAGAACTGTCAGCTGCCTTGCCAAACTTGATGTTCCCGACGAGCGTTTCGCCACCCAAGCCTTCTGCGGTCAGGTAAAAATCTTGAACGCCTTGCAACTTCGACAAGTTCGAGCACTTCACATCAGTCCATTTAGACGCATCGCCGGCAGTGGGCAGTTCACATTTTGAAATCACATCGCCTTTTTTGCTTTCTTTTCGCAGCGACAGCGTACCGCCAGCAGCGTTTTTCACCTGCACGCTCACGCCAACGTCCACAATAGAATCCGTAATTACGTTTTCGAAAATTGCATAACCGCCGTCCTTAATCGCAAGCTCATCATCTTCGGTCAAACGCACGCGGATACCGTTATCAATACCATTGCCGGGAATGGTATCGCGGATGATGCGCAAGAAGTCAAGACGGTCAAGTTCGGCGTAATGTTTACCCTTCGTGATTTCAATGAAATTCGAGCCGCGCTTGAGTTTTGTCGGGATGTACACGACGGACTTTTCGGGGAATTCGCTCCACGCACCCGTCAGTGGAAGTTGCACTTCGCGCGTCTTGCCGTTGATGTCTACGAAATGCGAGCTGCCGTTGGCGCCATCTTCGGTCCAGTTGTTGTCGTAACGGTAACGAATCAGGTAGTCCCCCGCCTGCGGGATGATCATCGGCAAACGAATCTTGCTATCGTCATAATTGATGTAAGCGCAAAATTCTCCGTTCGAAGCCTTGGAGCTGCTAGAAATATCTACATGCGTAAGGATGCCGTGTTCCGCTTCGGCGCTCAAATAACGGCCCAAGAAAGGCTGCCCGAGTTCCGGCCAGTTGTCTTCGGTCCAAACGATATCGCGCACCTGGATGTAGGAATTTCCGCCGTCGTTCTTGTCGTAATAATGATTCACGAAACGCTGACGATTCACATCCTGGAACGCTTCGCCGCCAGCAGGACCGTAGTAGCGCCCGTAACGGCTGAGGAGAATCGTACCGCCGCCATTCAAGAGCGCCTTGCCCGAGCGATCTACGTAGCCACCGTCAATGCGGTTAGAACGCCCCACCGTTGTCTTGTAGGAATTGTTTTCGAGGTCAGCACCTTTTTTGCAGCAGTTGTCCCAAGCGGTAAAGAGGAAATATTTTCCGTTGTGTTCAATAAGGCTTGCGCCTTCAACACCTGCGCCACCGCGATTCGCGATGTTCTGCATTTTAGCACCGTTCTTCACCTTGCCCGTCGTTTCGTCAAGTTCGATGATATGGATGCCCGTGCCCCAGGAACCGAACGCCATCCAGACTTTTCCATCGAGATCCTTGAGCAC
The DNA here is from genome assembly GCA_947306025.1 of uncultured Fibrobacter sp. The sequence goes on along the minus strand of CAMZFJ010000096.1, from coordinate 455 downwards.
AGCCGCGTCAATGGCGTTATAAGCGTCGCTCTTGACCGTATGAATGACTTCGCCTTGGTCCGTCCAGCCGTAGCCAGGTTTTGTCGGGTCGATTTCCTTGCTCGACATGAATCCCATTCCAGACGAACGAATGCCCATCTCGGAACCGCAATAGTACATGCGGTATTCGCCACCGACATAGTGAATATCGGGCGCCCAAATGTCAATCATGTTCGGAGCGTACTTGTAAAGCCACTGCGAGAATTTCGGCATGGCCTGCTCGCCGTTTTCCCAGTTCAACGCGTCTTCGGAAAACTGCATGAGCATGTGGTTATCTGTTGTCGCAAGCGCATAGCCGTCTTCGTAACGGATGATGTCCGGGTCATGGCCCGCCCAACGAGTTTCCTTAGCGTACCAATCTGCAGCAAAAGCCTGCACGCATAAAATGGCAGAACAAACAACATTCAATTTATTCA